>CAXNKP010000058.1:0-9389 GCA_964202815.1 Stagnihabitans sp.
CAAGCCCATCGACTACCCCAAGCCCGACGGCGTTCTGTCATTTGACCGCTTGACCAACATTTCCTTCTCGGCCACCAACCACGACCCCGATCAGCGCGCGCATTTGAAACTGCGCGATCCTTCGGTGCCGATTGCCATAAACCTGCGCGATTATGACGAACCCGCGCAGCGCTATTGTCCGGCGGGCGTGTACGAGGTGATCACCGAAGCTGGCAAAGACCCGCGCTTTCAGATCAACTTCCAAAACTGCGTCCATTGCAAAACCTGCGATATCAAGGACCCCAGCTAGAACATCACCTGGACCACGCCGCAGGGCGGGGGCGGGCCGAACTATCCCAATATGTAAGGGGCGGGTGGCTTACTCAATCGTCCTGGGGCCGGGCTGGTTTGTCGCGGTGCCGCATTGCCCTTCTGATCACATCGCTTTAGCGTGACGCCCACGCCGAAGGAGGCTTGAATGCCGCGACTGATCCGAAACATTGCGCTGATCTGTGGTCTGGCCGCTTTGGCTGGCCCCGCCTTCGCCGCCGCGACCGACAAAGACGCGGCCTCTCACGCTGTGGTTGTGCCACAGAGTGCCGGGGCCTACCTTGCGGCACGGGCCGCCGCCCAGCAGAACGACTTTGCCTTGGCGGCCCAATGGTATGACGCGGCCCTTCAGGCAGATCCGGCCAACTCGGATCTGTTGCAGGGGGCTTTGGTGGCTCATGCGGCGCTGGGGGACATTGACGCGGCCGCCAAACTAGCCCTTCGGTTGAAAAAGATAGGCTCTGTCAGCCAGATCGGGCAGATGGTTCTTGTCGCTGATGATGCACTTAGGGGCGACTATGCAGCGGTCTTGAAGGGTCAGGTCAATGGGCCCTCAATCGGCACGTTGCTGGACGGTTTGGTCACAGGATGGGCGCAAGTTGGTAGCGGCCAGATGTCGCAAGCCATGGATACCTATGATAAAATGATCATCACCTCTGGGATGGAGGCGTTTGGTGTTTATCACAAGGCCCTGGCACTTGCCCAAATCGGCGACTTTGAGGGGGCAGAAAAGCTGTTCATGCGCCCGGAGTCCGCAGCGATCCACGGTTTGCGACGCGGGGTTTTGGCGCAGGTGCAGGTCTTGTCGCAACTGGGTCGCGGGGCCGATGCCATTGTGCTGATCGACCGCCTTTATGGCCAAGCCCCAGATGCGGGCATGGCTGCGATCCGGCAAAGGCTGACGCTGGGCGAAAAGATTGCCTTCGACGTGGTCCGCACGCCGCAAGATGGCATGGCAGAGGCTTATTTTTCTTTAGCCACCCTGCTGGTCGGGCAGACCAATGACACCCTGACCTTGTTAAACGCCCGCATCGCGTCGGCGTTGCGGCCTGACCATGTGGAAGCCGTGCTGATGGCTGCGCGGTTGTTGGACAAGTTGGGCCAATATGATCTGTCGATCAGCGCCTTTGCACAGGTGCCGGAGGGCGATGCCGCCTATGTCTCTGCCATCATCGGGCAGGCGGCATCGGCCCAGTCGGCCGGTGAGTTAGACGACGCTGTAACGTTGTTGAAGGATTTGGCGGACAAGAACGCTGACAATGTCGGCGTGCTCGGTGCTTATGGTGACAGCTTGCGCCGTCAAGATCAGTGCGGCGCGGCGACGGCTGTTTACGGCCAAGCGATTGCCTTGATCAAAACCCTCGTCCCCGGTGACTGGGTGCTGTTTTACAAGCGCGGCGGGTGCCGTCAAAATCAGGGCGATTGGCCCGGTGCCGAGGCGGATTACAAACAAGCCCTGACCCTGGCCCCCGGCGAGCCGCGCATTTTGAACGAATTGGGCTATAGCTACGTCGACCGGGGCGAGAACCTGGCCCAAGCACTTGCCATGATCCAGCAGGCCGTCGCTGCCAAACCGGAGGAAGGCTATATCATCGACAGTCTGGCTTGGGCCTATTTCCGCCTTGGTCGATATGAAAACGCGGTGGCCCCGATGGAGAAGGCCTCGCTTTTGATGCCCGTCGATCCTATCGTGACCGATCATCTAGGAGATGTTTATTGGATGGTGGGCCGCAAACGCGAAGCGCAGTTTCAATGGCACCGCGCCTTGTCGTTTCACCCCGCGCCGGCAGAGGCCGCCCGTATCCAGTTGAAGCTCGACAAGGGGCTGGATCAGGTGTTGCAAGACGAAAAGAAGGCGCAAGAAGGCGGCAATGGCGGGTAAAGGCCAGATGCCCTCGGTTGTACAGCGCGTGGCGCGGGCCAAGGTGAACCTTGCGCTGCATGTGGTGGGCAGGCGGGCGGATGGGTATCATCTGCTCGACAGTCTGGTCGCTTTTGCAGATTTTGGTGATGTGGTCACTGTGCAACCTGCGCCCGCCTTAAGGCTGAGCATCACGGGCCCTATGGGCTTTGGCCTGTCGGCGGGGCCTGACAATCTGGTGCTGAGGGCGGCTTTAGCACTTGCTAGCCCCCTTGGTGCCGACATCACGCTGGACAAAAGGCTGCCCCTAGCCTCGGGCATCGGTGGCGGTTCGGCGGATGCGGCGGCAACCTTGCAGGCGCTGACAGCGCTTTGGGGCTGTGATTTGCCTGCGGCGGCACAGGTCTTGGCTTTGGGGGCGGATGTGCCGGTTTGTTTGGCCGGGCAATCTTGCCGCATGGCGGGGATTGGCGATCAGATTGCCCCTGTCGCTTTGCCAAGGGCCTATCTGGTGCTGGTCAATCCGGGTGTGGCGTTAAGCACCGCTGCGGTCTTTGGGGCCCTGCTGCGCCGCGACAACGATCCCTTGCCAGGCCTACTCTCCGTGCCAGATGCCGCAGCCTTGGCGGCCTATCTGCGTGTTTGCCGCAATGATCTGCAAGCCCCTGCCATTGCCCTTGTGCCCCAGATTGCCGATGTTCTTGCCGCCCTGTCCGCGCAAGAGGGCTGCCTTATCGCGCGGATGTCAGGGTCAGGTGCCACATGCTTTGGCCTATTCGCCTCGCAATCTGCAGCCGACCTTGCAGCCTTGGCGCTGCGCCCTGCTCTGCGATGGTGGGTGCAGGCAGCGGCTATGGTGGGTTAGGCTCAGGCCTTCAGGCTGCGCACCATGCTGACAGAGCGGGCAAAGCCGAAGACAAAGCGTAACAGCCCGATGTCGTGAACCCCTGTCTGCGCAAAGCCCATCCGGCGGTAAAGCCTTTGGGCCCCTGTATTGGTCGCTATCACATCCAGCCGCACGGCAGGGTAGCCGCGCCCTTCGGCTTGTGCGCAAAGGCCGTTGACCAGCGCCGTGCCGATGCCTTGGCCCCGCGCCTTGGGGGCCACGCAAATCCCGTCGATCAGGAAATTCGCGTTATCAACCTCGCTTGACAGCCAAGCCAGCAGACGCGCGCGCCAAAAGCTGCCCCAAGGCCCGTAAACCTGGCGCAGAGCGGCGGGGTCGCCCATGGCAAAACTGCCCTCCGGCGATTTAAACCCCGCCAGCCCCACAAGCCCCCCATCCTGTGCTGTGGCGATCAGCACATGATCGGCGCGGATAACGCTTTCCAAAAAGGCTAAGGCGCGGGCGTCGGGGCCCAAGATGACACCCAGTTTTGGCCCGAAGGCCTGCCAGTACAGCCACGCCGCCTGCGGCCGCAGGCGATCGGGCAGGCCAAGCGAAACGGTCCAAGTGCTGCTCACAGGGCTGCCAGCAGAGCCGTGGCAGCGGTTGCCCCCAAAATCCACCCTTCTTCAGCGCGTACATCTTCGGGCGCTTCGGCCAAAAGCCCCGCGAGATCGCCCTGTTGCCCGAGGACCCACAGGGCTTTGGCCAAAAGACGCACTTGCACCTCGTCCTTTATATCAGTCGGGCCAAGGGCCTTGGCCACGGCTGGCGCGAGAAGCGAGGGGTAAACCTCGGCCAAGGTCACGTCCAAGGGCGCATCGAACGGCCAGACAGCGGCTGCGTGATTTTGGCTCAGGCGGTGGATCATGGGCAGGCCCATCAAGCTTTGCCCGCCCACAGCGCCGGTGGTGAAAAGCTTCCAGACAGGCTGGGCGCGGGGGACCACCAAGTCCACCCGCCTGCGTTCGGCAAAGCCCAAGGCGGCATAGTCTACGGTTTTGCGTGGGGACAGATGGGCGAAGCTTTGGCCCTGTGGATGGCCCCAAAACGGGCCTTGGCCGCCCAACTGCCGGTTGATCGCATCGGCCACGGCAAAGCGGTTGTTGGCTTGGGTCGGGCCATCGGTGATCTTTTCCGCGAGCCAGCGCCAGACGGCGTGGGCCTGGGCTTGGCCGGTCAGGCGCAGGGCAAAGCCCTTGGGGTAACCCAAGGCAAAGTCAAAGCCCAAAAGCAGGCTTTCCCTCGCGCGACGGGCTTGGTCTATCAACGCCACGATGGCCAACTCGGCCGCAAACCGGCTGGGGTGATAGAGGGTTGCTACCCCCGCCGCACTGGCTATGCCCATCCAGATTGCATCGGCCTGCGGCCTTGGGCGCAAGGTCGAGCTGGCGGACCAATCCACCACGGCGATGCGGTCAAAGGCCCTCATCGCGCCGCAGCCAGACGGGTGGCCAAAGCGGCAAGCTCTTGCGGGGTGTTGGCATTAGCAAAAGTGCCTTCGGGAAAGGGGGCCCAAGTGTTGCCTTGGGATTGGGCAAAGTCACGCAGGCGCGGCTTGGCCCCGGAGGTCAGGAAGCCTTGCAAGGCGGGTAGGCATACGGTGGGCCACAGTGCATAGGTTGGCAGTAGGTCCGCGCCACTTTGCGAGAGGGCAGGGCCGCCGCCCTCGGCCGTAAGGCAGAGGCGCGGCACCAAATCGGGCGGGACAAAGGGGCCATCGCAGGGCACGGTGACCAAGGCGCTGGCCCCCTGTGCTGCCGCCCAGTGCAGGCCTGCCAGAACGCCTGCCAGCGGGCCTTGGCCCTGTCCATCGGGCAAAACGGGCAGGCCCAGAAAGCCAAACCGCTTTGCATCGCCATTGGCCGACAGGGCCAATGCCTCCACCTGCGGGCCAAAGCTTTCAGCCACCCATTGCACCAAGGGCTTGCTGCCCAAGGGCATCAGGGCCTTGTCCCCACCCATGCGCCGCCCCGCCCCCCCCGCCAATATGACACCGACTATGCGCAAGGCCTGGCCTTTGTCTTGGGGGAAGCGGAAGGTGCGCCCGCCTACTCGGCGGTCGTCCCCTCGATCCGGGTTTCAACGACACCTGGCAGTTTGGCGAATGCGCGTGCGATGGCTTTGGGGAAAAAGGCCACGCCGAGGCTTTCAAACCCCGGCAGTTTGCCCAGAACGGTTGATACCGAATGGCTGCACAGGGCGGCGGGCGTTGACCCTTGGGCTTTAGCCTCGGCAATGGCTTGATCGGCGATGGCCAAGGGCACCACAAGCGTCTGTTGGGTGGCGTAAAAGATGCCGTTGCTTTGGAAGGCCATATAATTGTCCAAAGCGGCGGGGAACATGCCGAAGTGCATATCGTCGCGCTCGGGGGCCATGCCGTTTTTAAGTTCCCAAGACCCCGCCGGGTCGTACAGCACCCGCTCGGACCCGTTGATCACCAAGGCGCTGTGCGCGCCCGCATCGCTGCGCCCGTTGATCGACGTGATCAGCGTGATCGTCGCCGGCCCTTCAGCGACATAGGGCGTATAGGCCAGTGGCGCTTGGGCGGCCATTTGGCGCTCGGCCCCACAGCCGGCCAGAACGACCAGCGAGATACAAAGGCAAAGACGGGTTAGCATCGCGTCACCTATGGGCCAAAAAAGCGCCGCACCCAATTGGCGCAGCCTTTGAGATCAGGCGTTGGACAGCGCCATAAAGACCAGAGTCAAAATGCTGATCAAAGCGCCCCAGGTCACCCACTTGATAAAACCTGCAAAGGTTTTTTCCTGCGCGCGGATGTCCATGCTGCCTGGTTTGTGGTCGCTCATCGTGCCAGTCTCCCGAGTGTAAAGCCAGAAGGTCCACAGACCTTTGGGGTGGGGATACCTGATAAGTGCCGCCCTGTCACGGGTGCTTGTGGGTTGAAAGGCGTCAATCCTGCTTAGGCACGCTGCCACGCCCAAGCCCCATCTGCCGATAGATTGCGCGTGATCTGGCCTTGCCTGTGCAGGCAGTTCAGATGGGCCAAAGTTTCGGCCAAAGCGAGGCCAAAGTCATCCGGCCCAAGGGTGCGGCGGTACAGGGCGGAAAAGCAGTCCACCGCGCGGGTGGGGGTGGCAAGGTGATCCAAAAGCCGCGCCAAGGCCGCCTCGTGCGAGGTTATTTTTTGTCCCAAGCGCAGCGGCAGGCCGATGAAGGGCAGTTTGTGGCCGGGCAGCACAAGGTGGGAGGTCTCGGCCACCTGTTGAAAACGGCGGCAGCTGGTCAGCCACTCGGTCAAAGGGTCGGCGTCGGGTTCGGTGGCGTAAACGCCTATGTTGGGGGTGATCGTGGCCAAGAACTGATCGCCGCCCAGAACCAAAGGGTCATCAAGGCTCCATAAGGTCGCATGATCGGGCGCGTGGCCTTGGCCCAAACGCACAAGCCAGCGCCGTCCGGCGGCGTGCAGGGTGGTGCCTTCGTCGATGCGCGAAAAGCCCAAGGGCATTTTGGCGACAACGTCGCAGAAGTTGAAAGGACGATCGGTCGCTTTTTGCGCCATCACCTCGGCCCCCACCCCTGCACGGGTCAGGAAAAGGGTTGTTTCGGGCGGGCGCGCGGGCTGTTCGTCCAGCGTCAACATGCGGGCGTAAAGCCATGCGGTGCGGGTGATCAAAAGTACGGCCCCTTGGTCTTGGAACCAGCCTGCAAGGCCAAGGTGGTCGGGGTGGTGGTGTGTGACGATCAGCCGTTTGACTGGTTTTCCCCGCAAGGGCCCTGCCAAAATGGCCTGCCAAAGTGCCTTGGTGCGGCGCGAGGATATGCCGGTATCAACCAGCGTCCAGCCATCGCCGTCGTCCAGCGCATAGACGTTCACATGATCCAGCGCGCCGATCAGCGGCAGGCGCAGCCACACAATGCCGGGCACTATTTCGACGGCCTCCCCTTCGGTGGGAGGGGTCGCAAAGGGGTACTGCAGGGCTTGGGTCACGCGCGCAAAGTTTCTGCGGTAAGTTCGGTCAAACCCTCGGCCCCATGCTGCGCCTCGGCCAGCCAAGCGGCATGGCGGGGCAATAGGCGGGTGATGGCAAAGCTGGCAAGGGGCAGGCGGGCGGGGTCAGATTGCGCGGCGCGCAGGTGAAACCCTGCGCCCAGCACCTGCGCAAAGGCGCGGGCATAGGCGACGGATGCACCCGCACGGTCCAGCGAGTCTTGGGCCAGAAGCGTGGTCGTACCGCGGCGCAGGGCTTGGACGGCGTTTTGCACGGGTTGGCCAAGGTCGAGGGGCGACAGGACGGCGATGGCGGCAACCTCGTCCAGCAAAGCAAAGGCCGCCTTGCCGTCATCCATCATCTTGCGGCCCACAAGATCCAAGGCTTGAATGCCATTGGTGCCTTCGTAAATCTGCGTCACGCGCACATCGCGGGCGAATTGGGCCGCACCGGTGTCTTCGATAAAGCCCATGCCACCGTGCACCTGAATGCCCAATTGGGCCACATGATGGCCGGTGTCGGTGCCGTAGGCCTTGGCGATGGGCGTCAGAAAGGCGGCACGGGCCTGCCAGTCGGCATCGCCCGTGGCGCGTGCCATGTCGAGCGCCACGGCACAGGCCAAACCAATGGCGCGGGCACCAAAGGTTTCGGCACGCATTTCGGCCAGCATCCGGCGCACATCGGGGTGGCCCAAAAGGCTGGGCCCCTGCAAGGCCGTGCCGCCCTGCACCCGCGCCTCGGCATAGCTTAGCGCTTGTTGCAACGCGGCTTCGGCGACGCAGACCCCTTGCATCCCCACGCCCAACCGCGCGGCGTTCATCATGGTGAACATGGCGGCCATGCCCTTGTGGGGGGCGCCCACCAGCCAGCCCTTGGCGCCTTCGTAGGCCATCACCGCCGTGGGTGATCCGTGCAGGCCCATCTTATGCTCTAACCGCACCGCACGCAGCGCGTTGCGGGTGCCTGCGTTGCCGGACGCATCGGGCAGGTATTTGGGCACCATGAACAGGCTGATCCCTTTGGTGCCCGCCGCGCCATCAGGCAGGCGGGCCAGCACAAGATGGCAGGTGTTTTCGGTGAAATCATTATCCGCCCAAGAGATGTAAATCTTCTCGCCCGTGATGGCATAGGTGCCATCGCCCAAGGGCTCGGCCTTGGTACGCAGCGCGCCCACGTCTGATCCGGCTTGCGCCTCGGTCAGGTTCATCGTGCCATTCCACTGGCCCGACACCAGTTTGGGGATGTAAAGCGCTTGCAGGTCTGGGCTGGCGTGAATTTCCAGCGTGTCGATCTGGCCTTGGGTCATCAGCGGGCAAAGTTGCAGCGACAGGCAGGCCGATCCCATCATCTCGCCCACGCAGGTCGACAGCGTAAGGGGCAGGCCCATGCCGCCGTATTCGGGCTGCGCACTGATGCCGATCCACCCGCCTTCGGCCACGGCGCGAAATCCAGCCGCAAAACCGGGTGACGTGCGCACCGTGCCATTCACCAGCACCGCAGGGTGCAGGTCGCCCGCACGGTTGAGCGGGGCAAGCGTCGTCTCTGACAGCCGTGCAGCTTCGGTCAGGACGGCGTCGACCGTGTCGGGGGTGGCATGGCAAAAGCGGGGTGTGGCGGCGATGGCGTCAAAGCCAAGCACCGAAAGCAACAGGCGGTAGTCGGACAAGGGGGCGGTGTAGGGCATGGGGCTCCTTCACAAGGGCTTGTGCGCGCGATAGGACAGGCAAGGCTTACCCCGACCCAAGCCATTTGTTCCAGCCCGAAAGACGCAAACGCCGATGGACGATACGCAAATCTTGGCCCCCGACGCCGATGGCTTGCACCGCGCTGTGGCTTTGCTGCGCGGTGGCCACCTTGTGGCTTTCCCGACCGAGACGGTTTATGGCCTTGGCGGCGATGCGCTGTCTGATCTGGCGGTGGCGCGGATTTATGACGCCAAAGGGCGGCCGCGCTTTAACCCGCTGATCGCCCATGTGTCGGATATGGCTATGGCGCGGCAGTTGGCGGTGTTTGACGACAGGGCCGAGGCCTTAGCCGCACGCTTTTGGCCCGGCCCGCTGACCTTGGTTCTGCCCCAGCACCCGAATGCGGGCCTGTCGCCCTATGTCACCGCCGAACTGCCCACAGTTGCCATCCGCCTGCCCGCCCATCCCGTGGCCCGCGCGCTGATTGCGGCTTTTGGCGGGCCCTTGGCGGCCCCATCGGCCAACCCGTCGGGTGGGGTGTCGCCGACACGGGCGGACCATGTGATGGCGGGCCTGTCAGGCCGCATTGCGGCAGTGATTGACGGCGGGCCCTGCGCGGTGGGGGTGGAGTCGACCATCCTTGGCCTGTTCGCGCGCACCGAGTTGCTGCGCCCCGGTGGTGTGACTGTCGAAGA
>CAXNKP010000059.1:0-9362 GCA_964202815.1 Stagnihabitans sp.
TCTGCCAGACTGGCGCGGGCATCATGCACCACAACGCCGGCATTTTTCAGCGTCCCGCGATAGGCGGTTTCCAGACGGGTCAGTTCTGCGCCCAAAAGGCCGCGAAACTTGGGCCAGTCAAAATCCCCCGCCTGCACATCCCACCCATAGGCCGCCGCATCCTGCATCGCCTTGGGAAAGGCTGAGGCATTGACCATCAACTTTTTGGGGACACAGCCGCGAATAACACAGGTGCCGCCCATGCGGCTTTCCTCGGCCAGACCGACGCGCGCGCCACCCTCTGCCGCCGCAATCCGCGCGGCACGCACGCCGCCAGAGCCACCGCCGATGACAAAAAGGTCGTAGTCAAAAGGCAATGTCACGCTCCCAGATCCAAGAAGATATTGTCCAGAGGCGCAACTGCAACCTTGCTGGCCTGGATCGACCCATCGTGACTGTCGCGCACCTCTACCCGCCCGTCTGCGTGGCCTATGATAACTCGGTCGCACAGGTTGATGAACAAGCCGTTTTCCACCACGCCGGGAACCTGGTTCAAACCCATCGCCAAGTGGCGCGGATGGCCGATGCGCGTAAGGTGCAGGTCAAGAATGTAATTGCCCTCGTCAGTCAAAACGGGCGCATCTTGAGCCATGCGAAGGGTCACATCGCGGGCAAAGACATCCTGGGTCAAGAGCATCTCTTCGATCAGCACTTGAGTGGTTGTCCAACCAAAGCGAATCACCTCGACGGGCAGAGGGAAAGCGCCCAGATTGGCAACCTCTTTGGCGGCATCGGTGATCACGATCATCTGGTCGCTGGCAGCGGCCACGATTTTTTCCTGTAGCAAGGCTGCGCCACCGCCTTTGATCAGGTTAAAGCTTTGGTCAAACTCATCCGCACCATCAATGGTCAGATCCAGCCACTTGGCTTGGTCAAGGGTGGTGATCGTCAACCCAAGCTCTTTCGCCAAGTCTGCTGTGCGGGTGGATGTGGGCACGCCGATGATCTTGAGCCCCTCGGCCTGTACCCGTGCCGCCAAGCAGCGCACCATCCATGCGGCGGTGGATCCGGTGCCAAGGCCCAATTTCATGCCCGATTGCACGAAATCGACCGCGCGTTTGGCGGCCACATATTTGGCGGTTTCAACGGGGGACAAGTCCTTGTGCATCTTGGGCTCCTGACCTTTTGATCCGCTTATAGCAAAGCTGCGGGCGGGTTCTATGGCCAAAAGCCAAAGGCATGCGGCCTTGACTTGTCGGCCTGCGTCCCCATATTGAGAATAATTCTCAATCTCAAAGGCAGATCAGCCAAAGTGACCCGCAAAGCGCAACCTGACAAAGCCCTTTGGAACAGCCCGCGCGGGCCCGCCGCCCTGTCTGAAGTGGCGCGCAGCGTGAAACTGGGGGCAACACCTTGGAAGCGGTTTTTGGCCTTTTTGGGGCCGGGCTACATGGTGGCCGTGGGCTATATGGATCCGGGCAATTGGGCCACATCCTTGGCGGGTGGTTCAAAGTTTGGTTACGCGCTGTTATTTGTGGCGCTTTTGTCGAACCTGATGGCGATTGTGTTGCAGTCTTTGTCGGCACGGCTGGCGATTGGAACGGGGCGCGATCTGGCGCAGGCCTGCCGCGATGCCTTTCCGCGGTGGGTGTCTATTCCCCTATGGGTGACGGCCGAGATTGCCATTATCGCAACCGATGTGGCCGAGGTGATCGGCACCGCCATTGGTCTTAACCTGCTGTTTGGCATTCCTTTGGAACTGGGCGTTGTCATCACGGCCATGGATGTCTTCTTGATCTTGTGGCTGCAAAGGCGCGGTTTTCGCAAGCTTGAGGGCTTTGTGATCGCCCTTTTGGCCCTCATTGCCGTCTGCTTTGCCATTCAGGTCACTTTGGCAAGCCCCGATTGGGGCGGCGTGCTGCGCGGCTTTGCGCCCACGGCAGATGTGCTGCGCAATCCCGAAATGTTGTATCTGGCGCTTGGCATTTTGGGGGCCACGGTGATGCCCCATAATCTTTACCTGCATTCAGCCATCGTTCAAACCCGCGATTGGGGTGAGTGCCCAGAGGACAAGGCCGAAGCTTTGCGCTTTGCCACGATCGATTCGACTGTTGCTTTGATGTTCGCGTTGCTGATCAACGCGGCCATCCTGATCCTAGCCGCCGCCAGCTTTCATGCCGCAGGCAAGACCGATGTCACCGATTTGGGCGATGCGCATCAACTGATCGGGCCCCTGCTTGGCGCAGGCGTGGCACCGATGTTGTTTGCGGTGGCCTTGCTGGCCTGTGGGCTAAACTCCACCGTCACGGCCACGCTGGCGGGCCAAGCGGTGATGGAGGGGTTCTTGCGCATCCGTCTTGCCCCCTGGTTGCGCCGTTTGCTCACCCGTGGACTTGCGATCTTGCCCGCCGCTGGCGTCACGCTGATCTACGGTGCGTCGGGCACGGGTCGGCTGCTGATTTTGACGCAGGTGGTGTTAAGCATGCAACTGTCGTTCGCGGTCATTCCCCTTGTTATGTTCACCACCTCGCGCGCCCGCATGGGGGCGCTGGTGGCCCCGATGTGGCTGGGGGCCTTGGCTTGGGCGGTGGCCGCTGCGATTGTGGTTTTGAACTTGAAATTGCTGTGGGATTTCTTTGGAGCTTAAGCAGACCCTTAGAACGACAGGCCCTCGCGCACCTCGTTGACCGTCACTTTACCATCTTCGTTGGTGTCAAAGGCCATCACCAGTTTGATCGTTTTGATCTCGGTCAGGGTGACCGCTTTGTCTGCGGCCTGCAGACCAAATGCCGTCGCTTCACTTGCACTGACATTGTCGTCCCCATCCGCATCGGCCTGCGAAAAGATGCGAACCAACCGCGCGCGGGCCGAAGCGCTGATGGCCGCCTTGGTGCGGCGCAATTCATCACCCGTCAAAACACCGTCAAGGTTCAAATCGCCATCGGCCAGCACCGACATCACATAACTGCGCGACTTGGCCTGTTCAAAGGCAATGCTGGTATCGACCTGCTCGGCCGTAATCGCCCCATCTATGCCGTAAGCTGCGATAAGATCTGTCATATCTTCGAAATACTTTTGCGGATCATCCATCACCTGACGCACCGCCATTTCGGGAATGGTGAAAGCGACAAGATCCGCCGTGGGGATGGTGAAGGCGGGCAAGAGAGCGGCGATTAAGGTGGGCAGAGCGGGCATATAAACCTCCGGTAAGGGTTGGGTGGACTGGCCTTGATCTTTGGGGATTGTGATTAAATCAGGGTAAACAAACAGCGAACAGATTGCGAAAAATCTGCCCGATTGCACCGGTTCCCGCCATTTTCTCCCCTGACCTGTCGGTTTTGCTTTGTGTCAAAGCCCAACCGCCCCATATCGTGGCCCAAATATGGAGCGCGCGATGTCCCGACCGGTTTATACCTTGTACTGTTCGCCTGATTCTGCCTCGTTCATCGTGCGGCTGGCGCTGCGGTTGACGGGGGCAGAGTTTGCCGAACGCCAGATCGACCGCCCCTCAGGCGAGCTTGACAGCCCAGCCTACCGCGCGATGCACCCTTTGGGCAAAATCCCCGCGATTGAGACGCCCGATGGCCCGATGTTCGAAACGGCAGCGATCTTGATGTATCTGGCCGAGCGGCATCCGGGCCTTGCGCCCGCGCAGGGCAGCGCCGAACGGGCGGCCTTTCTGAAGTGGTACTTTTACACCGTCACCAACCTGCACGCGCCCTTGATGCAGGTCTTTTACCCCGAGCGGGTCGCAGGGGCAGAGTGTGCTGTGGCGGTCGTGGCGCATCAGGCGACCAAACTGCAAGAGCACTTCGCTATTCTGGACCAGATGGTGGCACGAGATGCGCCCGATTGGCTGTCGGCCAAACCCTCGATCTTTTCGTTCTATGTCGGCGTGATGGTGCGCTGGCTGTCGGGCTTTCCCGCAGGCCACCCCGCGCGTCTCACCACAGCAGACCTGCCCGCCTTGGGGCCGATTCTGGCTCAGCTTGAAACCTGCTCCGCAGCGCAGGACGTGGCCAAGGCCGAAGGCTGCGCCCCCACCATCTTCACCGCAGCGTATTGAGGGCCCCATGTTCCTGTCCGTTTTTGATATGTTCAAGGTAGGGGTTGGTCCGTCGTCCTCGCACACTATGGGGCCGATGGTCGCCGCTGCGCGGTTCTTGGAAACCCTGCGAAACTCGCCGTTTCGGGCGGCCGGGCTGAAAGCCTCGCTTCACGGGTCATTGGCGTTCACGGGCCTAGGCCACGCCACCGACCGCGCCACGATACTGGGGCTGGCGGGATTTGAACCCGCAACCTATGACGCCGCCAAGGCCGAAACAGTGCTAGAGGCGATCCACGCCACCCACAAGATCAGCCCCCCCGGCTTGGGCGAGATGGCGTTTGACCCGAAGAAAGATTTGGTCTTTGACTACGGCCCCGCCCTGCCCGGCCATGCCAACGGCATGATCATAAAAGCCACCGATGCGCAGGGCGATGTGATCTTGCAAGAAACCTATTACTCCATCGGCGGCGGCTTTGTGCTGACCGCCGCTGAGCAGGCCGAAGCGGGCGGATCGAAAGCCAAGGCCCGCGCCGATGTGCCCTATCCGTTTGAAACGGCAGATGAAATGATGGAAATGGCGTCAAAATCCGGCCTGACCATCGCCCAGATGAAACTGGCCAACGAATTGAAGTACCGCACCAAGGCCGAGATCGACAAGGGCATCGCCCGTCTGTGGGAGGTGATGAACCACTGCATCTCGCGCGGAATGGAGGGCACGGGGATTTTACCCGGTGGTCTGAAAGTGCGCCGCCGTGCCAAGGGCATCCATGATGCGCTGTTGGCCGAACGCGGGCTGAATATGACGGCACCGCATGTGATCAACGACTGGATGTCGCTCTATGCGATGGCCGTGAACGAAGAAAACGCCGCCGGCGGGCAGGTTGTGACCGCGCCCACCAACGGGGCGGCGGGCGTGCTTCCGGCGGTGCTGCGTTATTATCTGGATCATGTGCCGGGGGCCTCGACTGCGCGCATCACTGACTTTTTGCTGACAGCGGCGGCAATTGGCGGGCTTTGCAAGCACAATGCCAGCATTTCGGGCGCAGAATGTGGCTGTCAGGCAGAAGTCGGATCGGCCGCGGCGATGGCGGCTGCGGGCTTGGCGGCGGTGTTGGGCGGTAGCGTGGAGCAGGTGGAGAACGCGGCAGAAATTGCGCTGGAGCATCACTTGGGTATGACATGTGACCCAGTCAGAGGGCTGGTGCAGGTGCCTTGCATCGAACGCAACGGCTTGGGGGCGATCAAGGCCGTCTCAGCCGCCAGCCTGTCGCTGCGCGGCGATGGGCAGCATCTGGTGAGCTTGGATGTCTGTATTGAAACCATGCGCCAGACGGGCAAAGACATGCACGAAAAGTATAAAGAAACCTCATTGGGCGGCTTGGCCGTGAATGTGCCAAATTGCTAAAACCGACCAATACCCTGCGCGGCGCTTTGCTGATGGTGGCCTTTTGCGTGCTCGCTCCGTTGCTGGACGCTTTTTCCAAACTCGCCACGACCGAGATTCCCGTGGGCCAAATCACCGCAGCACGCTTTGTGTTTCAGGGCCTGTGCATGTTGCCCGTGATATTGCTTATGCGGCTGGATTGGCGCACGGGCGGGCGCGATCTGGGCCTTTTGGTTTTGCGGGCGATCTGCCTGATCTTGTCGACCTATTGCTTTGTGGCCTCGGTAGAGTTCATGCCGATTGCTGATTCGATTGCCATCGTCTTTGTAATGCCCTTCATTCTGATGTTTCTGGGAAGGTTGATCTTCGGCAATCCGGTGGGGCGTCGGCGGATCTATGCCTCGGTCGTGGGGTTTGGTGGGGCATTGTTTGTCATTCAACCCTCGCTGAACAATTACGGGCTTGTCGCGCTGTTTCCCCTTGGCTGCGCACTGTCATTTTCGTTTTACGAGATGGCCACGCAGGCCATGTCAAACCGCGTGCATCCGGTGACGATGCAACTGCACACATCTATTGCGGGGACAGTGATTTGTTTGCCTTTGCTGTGGGTGTTCAACGGGTCAGGTATCAGCGAGTTGGATTATGTCTCGCCTGATCTGGTCAATTGGGCCTATCTGTTTGGCGTGGGTTTTTGGGCCGCAGTTAGCCATTTGTGCATGACGATTGCGATGAAATATGCGCCGGCGTCGACCCTTGCGCCCTTGCATTATCTGGAACTGCCGATGGCGGTTTTTCTGGGCTATGCAATCTGGGGAGACTTTCCCAATGCGCTGACATGGGTGGGCATCGTGCTGATCACGGGATCGGGGCTCTATATCATCCGCCACGAACACCGGCAGGGATCAGCCCACCCAATGCCGCCCCAACGGCCGAACGCGGCAGTATAACCAGCATCAAAGCAGCGCTAAACCGCAGGCGCACGGGGCCGCAGACTTCGTTTGACGTGCCAATCATCCCATCAGGTGCAAAGGCCAAATCCTGCAAGGGCCAGCGCAGCCCTTCGCTTTCGCCCTGCACAGCGCCCATGGGAAACAGCGACAGGCGCGACCCTTTGGGCAAATTTAGGTCAAGAGACAGTGGCGCCAGAAAGGTCACATCCGACCCGCTTAAGATCAGGCATCGCCTGTCGGGATGGCGCACCAAGGTGTTCAGCACAGCCAAACCGTGATCTAGCCTTTGTCCGGCAAAGCCCAAGCCCAAGACAAAGGGGGCTGCAATCGAGCGCAGTGCCTTGTCGAAATCGGTCGTCACCTGCTCGGCAATCACATGCAACCGCCCCGCCAATCGAGCGCGGGCGGCAGGCGAGATCGAATCAAGATCGCCAATCACCGCCTCTGGCTCGGCCCCCAAGCCCAAAAGCCTGTCAGCTCCACTGTCTGCGGCCACCAAACGCGGGGCAAAAGCGCGGGCTTGGGCCAAAAGACTGGCCGAAAACCGCCCCCCCCCCGTCAAAGTAACCCCATCGGACGATTGAACGAGGGCGTGGCGCATCAGCTGGCGTCTTTCCAATTGCGGCAGAAAAGCAAGGCATGAACACAATCCATCCTTCAAATCACCACCATTTGTCCATCGAATAGATCGACCGCACGGGCAGTTTGCCCAAAGACCTCTGCAAAAGGCGCGTCATTGATGTCGGATGCCAAACGGATCCTTACAGTCTCTTACGGGACGTTCAGTTGCACGCTGGAAGGCTTTGACGATCCCCTTGGCACATTGCGGGACGTGACAGAACATTTTCAAGATCTGGCGGCCCGCGACCGCAGCTTTGGCGCGGTTCCGATGGCAGAGCAGACTGGTGCCGCAACGATCCCTGCTGCGGCGGCAAAGGCCCCTTGGCAAGACCCGACTGCGCAGGAAGGCCGTCTAACGAAAGTGGAGACAAGACCGGCAAGCCCACCCCCACAATCGCGCCCCTTGGCCAAAGCGGCCGAGGTGTCCGTAACCCGTTTGATCCACGAAACCGACAACGCTTTGGACAACCCAGAGACCCAACGCCGCAGAGCTGCGATGGCGCAGCTCAAAGCCATTGTCTTGGCGCAGATGTCCGAACGACAGACCAGCAGCGATCCGGCCGTCTCTGCCGGCCAGCGCCGCCATGCCTTTCAGCAAGACCTCGCCCAAACCCCACCACCCGCCCCCCTAAGCGTTCAACCGGCGCGCAGACGGGTGACTTAAGCGACCCCAAGGCAGATTGAGGTTAGCCCTTGGGCGGCACGTCCGGGTCAGGTTGCCCTATGCCCAGAAAAACCGACCGCAGCGGGACGATCCACAAGATGCCAAGCCCCGCATAAACCGCAAGCTCTACCAGAACAGAGGGGCGATCAATCATCGCCACCAGCGACACCGCTAAGACGATATAGGTGGGCAGGCCAATGCACAGAACAAACAGAGCCAACCTGCGACGATTTTTATAAGTAAGGGCCATAAGGTCAATCCTCAAAAGGGTCGTGAACAAGAATCGTATCGTCACGTTCCGGACTGGTAGAGAGGAGCGCCACTGGACATTGGATCAACTCTTCAATCCGACGTACATATTTGATCGCAGCATCTGGCAATTGCGCCCAAGAGCGCGCGCCGGCGGTGGTTTCCGTCCAACCTTGCATCTCTTCGTACATGGGCGTGCAGCGGGCTTGGGCATTGGCAGCGGTGGGCAGATAGTCCAACCGCTTGCCGTCAAGGTCATACCCCACGCAGATTTTCAGCGTCTTAAAGCCGTCCAGCACATCCAGCTTGGTCAGGGCAATGCCCGACACGCCAGATGTGGCACAGGTTTGGCGCACCAAAACCGCGTCAAACCAGCCGCAGCGGCGCTTGCGGCCGGTGACTGTACCAAACTCATGGCCACGCGCGCCGAGACGTTCGCCGTCATCGTCGTGAAGCTCTGCCGGAAAGGGCCCTTCACCCACGCGGGTTGTATAGGCTTTGACGATGCCCAGCACAAAATCAATCGCTGTCGGCCCCAACCCCACGCCCGTTGCCGCCTGCCCCGCGATCACGTTCGACGAAGTGACAAAAGGGTAAGTGCCAAAATCAATATCCAGTAAGGCCCCCTGCGCGCCTTCGAACAGAATGCGCTTTCCCGCACGGCGGGCGTCATTCATCACTTTCCAGACCGGCTGCGCATAGGGCAGCACCTGCGGCGCAATAGCGCGCAAGGCAGACAGCAGCGCCTCTTTATCGACGGGCTCCACGCCTAAACCACGGCGCAGCGCATCGTGGTGGCCCATCAATCGATCCACCCGCGCAACCAAAGTGGCCTCATCGGCCAAATCCGCCACACGAATGGCGCGGCGGCCCACTTTGTCTTCATAAGCGGGGCCAATGCCGCGGCCCGTGGTGCCGATTTTGGCCACAGAGTTCTGGTTTTCACGGGCACGGTCCAACTCCCCGTGAAGGGGCAGGATCAGGCTGGCGTTTTCGGCCACCATCAGGTTTTCCGGTGTGATCTCAACCCCTTGGCCGCGCAGCTTGTCAATCTCCATCACCAGATGCCAAGGATCAACGACCACGCCATTGCCGATCACCGACAATTTGCCGCCCCGCACAATGCCGCTGGGCAGAAGGCTAAGCTTGTAAACCTTACCGTCGATGACAAGCGTGTGGCCCGCATTATGCCCGCCTTGAAAGCGCGCGATGACATCGGCACGTTCTGAAAGCCAGTCGACGATCTTGCCCTTGCCCTCGTCGCCCCACTGGGCCCCTACAACGACTACATTGGCCATGGCGTCACCTTCGCATCCTAGAAAAACCGATTGACCTATAGCGAGAGGCTGCAGCCAGCGAAACCACAAAGTGCCAAAAGGCCACTCATGGCAACGCAACGGATCACGCCCCCTTGCACACCCCGCACCCCCCGCGCAACATGCAACCGATGAAAACATTAGGAGGCAC
>CAXNKP010000060.1:0-9173 GCA_964202815.1 Stagnihabitans sp.
CGCTCGCTTAGGGCGGCTTCCAATTCGCGCAGCGCCGCATGGCCTTGGGCACGCCATGCGTCAATATCGCCCTCATACAGCAACATATCATGCAGACGCGCCATGCCCAAGCTTGCCGCCAAGCGGCCCGAAAAGGCCAGCCAGTGTTGTACTTGGGCGGCGGATTTGGGGTCGCAAGGCCCCAGCCAGTCACGCCCCGAAAGCTGTGCCAGATAAACCAGCATCGCGGTGCTTTCGGTCAGGATCAAATCGCCATCCACCAGCACCGGCAGCGTACCCGCCGGATTAAGCTGTGCAAACGCTACCGATTTATGCGCCCGACCGGGGTGAAAATCCACCGCCTCCTGCTTTAGCTTAACACCCAGCAAAGCCGCCATCAGGCGGATTTTGTAGCAACTGGCGCTTAGGACATAATCATAAAGCCGGATCATGCCGCCACCATCTGCGCACCGTAAGTTAGACCTCGTTTCTTCAGCCAGCGCCGATAAGCGATCGAGGTCAGGTCGGCTTGGGTCGGAATCTCCATCCCTGGATCCAGCGGCAACAGGCGCGGTATCTGGTTTTCAAGAATGGATCGGTCTTGCAGGAAGATCATCTGCTGAAAGGCGATCAGTTCGGCTTGCGGCGTGGCGTCATCATAAAGCGCCATCCACGGCCAGACATCGCACAGCTCTTCGCTGAGTGGCTGCACAAAAATGCCGATCACATCCCAAGCATCAGGCCGCGCGGGGCAGGTTTTGTACAGCACCGCCGCCGTGGGGGCGGGCACGCGGTACATGTATTGCGTCACAATCCCGCCTTCTGCCGACTTGGCGGCTTGAGGCTGGTAGAATGTGACTTTGGTGGCCCAGACCTCGTCGCTGTCTTCGCGGATCTGCACCTCGTAGCGGTTCACCTCGGTATGGGGTTCAGCGCCCAAGACATCGGTGTGGACAAAGGGAAAATGGGCGATGTCTAGAAAGTTTTCCACCGCGCGCAAGGGCGAGCATTTGACCCGCACCACCCCCACATCCACCAAGCGTCGGCCTGTTTCCAAGGCTTCGGGAATGGCAAACAGCGGATGCGCTGGCGTGCCGGGGCAGGCCCAGACATGGCCGAAAGCCTCGCTCACATGCAAAGCTCCACCCTGCCCTGTCACGACGATGACACCATCTTGCATCTGAACCGTGATCGCCTGGCCCAACAGTTGCGTCACCCGCCACTGGCCCGCGCGGATTTGCGCGGCCATGGCCACCGGATACCATTCGTTCATAACCTCTGGCGCGATCATGCGGCCCCCTTTCGTTCGGCGCGGCGGCGCAAGTCTTCCAGCCAGCGCGAGGCGGCGATGCGATCCGCCCCCATCCCGCACAAGGCGTGCAGCGTCAGGCCCGCAGCGCCGTGTTGCACCAAAAGGCAGACCTCCCATGCCTGCCCGCCGATCTGCACCAACCCACGCAGCACATCGTCACCCGACAAAGCCGGTTCCGCCAAACGTACAGCCACGACATCGCAGGTCAGGCTGATGCTGCGCAAGGGCTGCAATCCGCGCAACGCCACAGGCGCCCCCACCGTCTCCGCAGGGGCGACCCAGATCACGCCGTCTTGTTCGACACAGGCAAAGGCCGCAACGCGAATCGTGGCAGGCGGGGTCAGTGCGGGATGGGCGGGGATGTGTTTGCACCCGCCATCCGCGCCGTAAACCCAACCATGATAGATGCAGGCCAAAGTCTCGCCGCGCACAAAGCCGTGCGACAGGCGCATGCCGCGGTGCGGGCATCGGTCGTTCCATGCCTGCAAGCGCCCGCTGGCACTGCGCCAAACAGCCAGATCCTGACCTTGCCAATGGCCAGCCATAGCCACTGCCTTTGGCAGATCCTGTGACAGGCCAGTGGCTGTCCAACGCGGTGTCATGCAAGCTCCCTCACTTTCGGCGCAGTCTTTCGGCTTGGCACGCCCTGCTCCAGCCTTGCCGAACGCAAGGGCTGCGCCACCAACACTTTTGCTTAAAATACGGCACAGTGCTGCGAAGTTGTACATGTTTCAGGCAGCGGGTGAAGTCTTTTTACACATCAAACGGATCACTTGCCCTGCGGCGATCCATCTGATCGACCCAAACCTCGTGCGGGCCAAGGCTGCAGGCCAAGGCCATAGCGTCCACCAGATCGGGGGGGCCAGAGATGATCATCTCAACCCTTGCAGGACTTTGCCCCAAAAAGCCCAGCCCTAGCCCCAGTTTCGCCGCGTGACGCCGGATCCAGACGAGAAAGACCGCATCCCCGACCTGCCCGCACAAGGCGACATGTTCGGTCACATGCTGGGAAGGTCGAGAGAGTTGCATCCGTTTGCGCCTTTCAGGTCAGGCCCGCATCCTTGCGGGATTTGGCGCTTTTGGCCAGACAAAACATGCCGATGCGCCCCTATTCTTGGCGGCGCCTGCCCTTCCCTGCCGTGCGACTTGGCGCTATGGTGGGCTGTAAAGCGGGCCTTGGCCGCACGGATCCACCCCTAGCTGAAAGGCCTCTTGCGTCATGTCCCTGTTCGGCCGCCTTGCCTGCCTTGTCAGCCTTGTCCTTTTTGCCGCCCTGCCTGCGCGCGCCTTTGAAACGGGCGCGACACATGTTTGGGTCTATGACATGACAACCCAAACCGTTTTGCTTGACAAAGGCGGAGACGAGGCCGTGCCCCCCGCTTCGATGTCAAAGTTGATGACGATCGAAATGCTGTTTGAGGCCTTGTCCGACGGACGGGTGCAGATGGACACAACCTTTGGCGTCTCTGACAAGGCCGTCAGCTTCACCGCCTTGGGCGGATCGACCATGTATCTGCAGCAAGGGGACCGCCCGACCGTGGCCGAGCTGATCAAAGGCATGATCGTGAACTCTGGCAATGACGCCTGCACTGTGGTGGCCGAAGGCTTGGAAGGATCTGAAGAAGAGTTTTCCCGCAAGATGACCGATCGGGCCAAGACCTTGGGGCTGGAGCATTCCACCTTCACAAACTCCTCTGGCTGGCCCGACCCCGGTCAACGGATGAGCATGAAGGACCTTGGCATGTTGACGGTGCACATCATCACGACCTATCCAGAGCTTTACCGCGGCTTTGCCGACACCGCGTTCAACTATAAAGACCGTGCGTCTGCTAATGCCGAAAACCGCAACCCGATTTTGGGCGTAGTGTCAGGGGCAGACGGGCTGAAAACCGGCCATACCGTTGAGGCAGGCTATGGCATGGTTGGATCGGTCAAACAGGGCGACCGGCGGATTGTTTTCTCCTTTTCGGGCCTTACCTCGACCGAAGATCGCGCCAAAGAGGCGGAGGCTATCGCCAATTGGGCCTTTCGGCAGTTTTCGGTGAAAACCGTGGCCAAAGCGGGTGACACCGTGGCCCAAGCGCAGGTGTTCATGGGCGATGCAGACGCGGTGGCTTTGACCCCTGCACAGAATGTGCGCTTATTGCTGCCCGGCGGTGCTGCAAGCGAGATCTCGGCCGATGTGGTCTACACGGGCCCCATAAAGGCGCCCATCGCCAAGGGCACAAAACTTGCCCAATTGATCGTACATGTGCCCGATTTGGGGGATCAACGCTTTGATCTGTTGGCCGCCGGAGATGTGGGAACCGCAGGCTTTGCCACCCGCTTGGCGGTGGCCATGTCTTATCTGCGCGCCAGATACGGCCTGTAACGCATGACCGGGCGATTTTGGTCGTTTGAAGGCATTGATGGATCGGGCAAATCCACCCAAGCGCGGCTCTTGGCCGCATCCCTGCGCCAAGCGGGCCACGAGGTCGTCCTGACGCGCGAACCCGGCGGCAGCCCCGGCGCGTAAGAGATCCGGCGTCTGGTGCTGGAAGGGGCCAGCGTCCGTTGGTCGGCCAAGACGGAGATTTTACTTTTCACCGCAGCGCGGCGCGACCATTTGGAAAAGACCATCCAGCCGGCCTTGGCACGCGGGGCGGTGGTGATCACCGACCGTTTTGCTGACAGCACGCGGATGTATCAAGGCATCTCGCGCGGGGATCTGGGCCAAGTGGTCGATGACCTGCACGCGCTGATGATCGGGGTGGAGCCGGATCTGACCTTTCTGGTAGACCTGCCCGCCGAAACAGGCCTTGCCCGCGCCCAGGCCCGTGCGGGGGCCGAGATGCGGTTTGAAGGCATGGGCCTTGCCCTGCAAACCCAAATGCGCAGCGGCTTTCTGGCCCTGGCGGCCCGACACCCCCGCTTTGCCGTGATCGACGGCAGCAAGGCCCAAGACCAGATCGCGGCCGAGATTTGGGCCCTAGCCCTCACCCGACTGGGATGAGCGATATTCCCGAACCCGATGCCCTCGACGGCGCGCCCCATCCGCGCCATGCCGCACAGGTCTTTGGCCACAAAGGGCCCGAAGCCACCTTCCTTGACGCCTTCAACGCCGCACGTTTGCACCACGCTTGGCTGATCAGCGGCCCCAAGGGTGTTGGAAAAGCCACCCTTGCATGGCGCTTGGCGCGGTTCTTGCTGGCTACCGGCGAAGACGACGGCGCCCTTTTGGCTGCCCCCGGCCCCACCACGCTGGACATTCCCGCCAGCGCCCCGGTCGTACACCGCCTCTTGGCCCTGTCCGAACCGCGCCTGTTTTTGCTGCGCCGTCCCTATGATGAGAAGACCGAACGCTTGCGGGGCGAAATCACGGTGGATGAAACGCGCAGCTTGCGCAATTTCCTAAGCCTATCGGCCGCGGATGGTGGGCGGCGGGTGGTGATCATCGACAGTGCGGACGAGATGAACCGATCTGCCGCCAATGGCATCTTGAAACTGCTGGAAGAACCGCCTGCCAAGGTGACCTTCCTGATCATCAGTCACCAACCCGCCGATCTCTTGCCCACAATCCGCTCGCGCTGCCGCGATCTGCGGCTGGCCCCTTTGACGCCCCCCGACCTATCCGATGCTTTGATACAAGCGGGGGCCGAGATCAGCGAGGCTGATCGCGAAGGGCTGGCGCAACTCGCGGGCGGCTCTGTCGGCGAGGCGTTTCGCCTGTCGCATCTTGACGGGCTAAGGCTGTACGCCGCCCTGATCCGCCTGATGTCAACCCTGCCCAAACTCGACCGCCCCCTTGCCCGCGCCGTGGCCGAGGCAGGGGCCAACCGCAAAACGCCCGAGGCCTTTGATCTGACTGTCACCCTTCTGGACGCGCTTTTGGCCCGCGCCGCCCGCGCCGCAGCCACCCGCCACTTGCCGCCGGAAGCGGTCAAGGGCGAGGCTGCCCTGATCGAACGTCTGGCGCAAATTCCGGATGCCGCCCTGATCTGGGCTGATCTGGCGCAACATTTGGGCCTGCGCGCGCGTCAGGGCAAGGCCGTCAATCTTGACCCC
The DNA here is from genome assembly GCA_964202815.1 of Stagnihabitans sp. Taxonomy (GTDB): domain Bacteria; phylum Pseudomonadota; class Alphaproteobacteria; order Rhodobacterales; family Rhodobacteraceae; genus Stagnihabitans. The sequence continues at coordinate 5,336 of CAXNKP010000060.1, forward strand.
GCGGCCCTTCTGATGGATATGCTCCTGAAGGTCGACGAGACGGCAGTACAGGTCGTCCAAAGGTGACAATATGAACTCCCCCTATGAACTGGTCGACAGCCATTGCCACCTCGACTTCGCCGATTTCGCGGACGAGCGCGCAGCTGTGGTGGCGCGCGCCCATGCCGCAGGCATCGGCCGCTTGGTGACAATCTGCACAAAGCTGTATCAAGAACCCGCCGTGCGGGCCATTGCAGAAGCCTATGAAGGGGTCTTTTACGCCGCAGGCACCCATCCGATGAGTGCAGCCCACGAACCCATGGCGACCCTTGGCCAATTGGTGGCCTTGGCCCGCCATCCCAAATTCGTAGGTATTGGCGAGACGGGGCTGGATTACCACTACACCGCCGACAGCGCCGAGGTGCAAAAAACCTCGCTTCGGGTGCATATCGAAGCCGCCCAAGAAACCGGACTGCCCCTGATCATTCACGCCCGTGCGGCCGATGAGGCTATCGAGGCCATCTTGGCCGAAGGCATGCGCGCCAAGCCCTATTCTTGCGTGATGCATTGCTTTTCCTCGGGCCAAAGGCTGGCAACAGCAGCGCTTGAGATGGGATTTTATCTGTCCATGTCGGGAATTGCGACCTTTCCCAAAAGCACAAGTCTGCGCGATATCTTCGCAACAGCCCCCCCAAGTCGCATCCTTTTGGAAACCGACAGCCCCTATCTAGCCCCGATCCCCCATCGCGGCAAACGCAATGAACCCGCCTATACCGCCTTTACCGCCAAAACCGGCGCTGCGATCTTTGGTCTGACCGAGGCCGAGTTTGCCGCCGTCACCACCGCCAACTTTGACCGCCTGTTTACCCGCGCCACCCGCGCAGCCAAGGCTTCATGATGGCCAGTTTGCGCTTTACCATTCTGGGCTGTGGCTCTTCGGGCGGGGTGCCGCGCCTTGGCGGCGACTGGGGCGCGTGTGATCCGACCAATCGCAAGAACCGCCGCCGACGCTGTTCGATGCTGGTCGAACGCATTAACGGCGATGCCCGCACAAGGGTGCTGATCGACACCTCTCCGGACATGCGCGCGCAGTTGCTGGACGCGGGCGTTGGCACTTTGGACGGGGTGGTCTTTACCCATTCGCACGCCGATCATACCCACGGCATCGACGATCTGCGCCAGATCGTTTTCAACACCGGCAAGCGCCTGCCCGTCTGGGCCGATGGGGCCACCGAAAACGCCCTCATCGCGCGCTTTGGCTATGCCTTTGTGCAACCCCAAGGTTCGCCCTATCCGCCGATCCTAGACCTGCAAGCCATCCACGATGCGCCCTTTGACGTGACAGGCCCCGCAGGCCCGATCCGCTTTACGCCGTTCACCGCCGACCACGGCACGATGGAGGCTTTGGGCTTTCGCATCGGCGCCCTGGCCTATTTGCCCGATGCCGTGGCCCTGCCCGCAGCAAGCTGGGTGGCCTTGCACGGCCTGCAAGTCTGGGTGGTGGATGCGCTGCGCCGCAAGCCACACCCGAGCCATGCCCATCTTGAGATGACCTTGGGCTGGATCGCCAAGGCCAAGCCCACCCACGCCGTGCTGACCAATATGCATCTGGATATGGACTATGAGACCCTGCGGGCCGAATTGCCCAAGGGCATCGAACCGGCCTATGACGGCATGACGATCACCCTAGACCAAATCGGCTGACATGGGCCTGTTGTTAGACGTCATCTTGCCGGTCTTTGTCGTCATCGGCTTTGGCTATGGCATGGCCAAATGGGGGGGCATGTCGGAAAACGCGGTCGATGCGCTGATGTGGTTTGCCCAAAGCATTGGGGTGCCTTGCCTCTTGTTTCGCCAAATGGCCCTATTGGATTTGAAAGAAAGCTTCCACCCCGGCCTGATCGGCAGCTTTTATGCCGGCGCTTTCTTATGCTTTGCCGCAGGCTTTTTTGGCGCGTGGAAGCTGTTCAAAAGGCCCTTGGAAGAGGCCGTGACGACTGGCTTTGCCTGCATGTTTTCCAATTCGGTGCTTTTGGGGCTGTCAATCAGCGAACGCGCCTATGGGACGGCGGCGCTGACGGGCAATTATGTCATCATCGCGCTGCATTCGCCGATGTTCTATGCGTTTGGCATTACCTTGATGGAGGTGGTGCGCAGCCGTGGGCAAGGCCTGTCAGCACCGGCCCTGACGCTTAAGGTGGTCAAGGCCATCTTCAGCCAATCCTTGGTTCTGGCGATCATGTTGGGCTTTATCGTCAACCTGTCAGGCCTTGCCCTGCCCGGAGCACTGGATGTCGCAAGCGAGATGCTGGGCAAAGCGGGCCTGCCCACGGCCCTGTTCGGCTTGGGCGGGGTGCTGTACCGCTATCGGCCCGAAGGGGACAAGGGGCTGATCGCGCTGATCGTCATTGTGTCTTTGGTCCTGCATCCGGTGGCGACCTATAGCTTGGCGATGTTGTTTCAAATCGATGTGGCCAGCCTGCGGTCGGCCACGGTCACAGCCGCGATGCCGCCGGGGGCAAATGCCTATCTTTTTGCGCATTTGTATGCGACAGGGCGCAGGGCCAATGCCTCGGCCGTGCTGATCGCCACGGGTCTGTCGATCTTTACAGCATGGGTGTGGCTGAAAATCCTGCCCTAACCGATGGCAGGTCCAAAGCTGGGCGGCGCAGCTATACAGGCGACATCCGCCACCATCTGCGCCACAATTTCCACGGACGAGCCCAGTCCGCAGACGGCAAGGCCCCCAAATGGTCGATCCAAAAGACCGATTCTTGTGTGCCGCCGCCAAGTGACTTGCCCCTACTGCGGAGTCATGCCGCGCAAGCGTTCCGAGCGGCGCCGCAGCAGTTCCACCGTGGCCAGAAGGGCAATCGAGACGATCACCAAGATCGTGGCCACCGCCAGAATGGCGGGCGAGATCGCCTCGCGGATGCCGTTGAACATCTGGCGCGGGATGGTTTGCTGTGCAGGCCCTGCGATGAACAGCACCGCCACCACCTCGTCAAACGAGGTGACAAAGGCGAACAAGGCCCCCGAAATCACCCCCGGAAGGATCAATGGCATCACGACCTTGAAGAACGTCACCCGTGGGTTTGCCCCCAAGGAATGCGCCGCACGGGTCAAAGATTGGTCAAACCCCGACAGCGTCGCTGTCACAGTGATGATCACAAACGGAATGCCCAGCACCGCATGCGCCACAATCACACCCATATGGGAATTGGCCAGACACCCCTTTTCTGACAGGAACGGACTGGTGAGGGTGGCAAAAACGCTGTCAGGCGGAACACAGGCTTGGGCGTAAAAAAAGCTCATCCCCACGGCGATAATGATGATCGGCACGATCATTGGGCTGATCAGAATAGCCATGATCAGCCGGCGATAGGGCATTTCGGGGCGCGACAAGCCAAGCGCTGCAATCGTGCCCAGAACTGTCGCCAGAACGGTGGCCCAAAGCCCGACCCAAAACGAATTCTTGGCCGCCTGCACCCATGTTGCGCGTTCCCATACCAAGGCCCACCATGTGCTGTCGCGCGGTGTCTCGGGTGCGGGATGGCCTAGCGTGAGCAGCGTATCATACCAGCGCATCGAATAGCCCTGAGGATCAAACGACAGCATCTTTTCGGTAAAGCTGAAATAGGGTTCCGCGTTGAACGACAACGGCACCACAAGCAGAATGGGCGCGATCAGAAAGATGAAGATCAGCGTGCAGATGACCAGATAGGCATAATGCCAGATCCGTTCCAATGGCGAGGCGTAAGTTGGAAGTGCCATGATCTGCTCCTTAACCCAACTTCAGGCGGTCAATGCCAACCAGCCGGTCATAAATCCAGTACAAAACCAAAATCGCCGCCAGCAA
>CAXNKP010000061.1:0-9087 GCA_964202815.1 Stagnihabitans sp.
GTGAAAGGGGCAGGGGGCGGTTGCGAAGGCCATTGGGCGGGTAAGGGGTGTTTGATGTTGAATGCGGCTGATCCATCGTTTCTAGCGGAACTGGCGGCTAATCTGCCGGATGGCACGCTGCGCCCTGTCGCGCCGCGGTATCTGGAAGAGCCGCGGGGAAAGTGGCGGGGGCAGGCGGCGTCGGTGGCGTGTCCGGCCTCGGCCAAGGAGGTGGCTGTGATTGTGCGCGCCTGCACTGCGGCGCGGGTGGGCCTTGTGCCCTGGGGCGGCGGGACAGGATTGGTGGGCGCACAGGTGATGGGTTCGGGGCCCGCGCCGCTGCTGGTGTCGATGGAGCGGATGGCGCTTATCCGCGCCACTTATGCCGACGAGAATGTTTTGGTGGCCGAGGCCGGGGTGATCTTGGCCGATCTTCACAAAGCGGCCGAAGCTGTTGGGCGTATCTTTCCGCTGATGCTGGCCAGCCAAGGTTCTTGTTCCATCGGTGGCAACTTGGCCACCAACGCCGGCGGGGTGAATGTCCTGCGCTATGGCAATGCGCGGGATCTTTGCCTGGGGTTGGAGGCGGTGATGCCGGATGGGTCGATCTGGCATGGCTTAAATCGGCTGCGCAAAGACAACACCGGCTACGATCTGCGCAATTTGCTCATTGGGTCGGAAGGCACGCTGGGCGTATTGACGGCCGCCAGCCTGCGCCTGTTTGCCAAGCCTGCGGCAGAAGGCGCGGCGCTGATGGTTGTGCCTGACCCAGCGGCAGCCCTTTCGCTGCTTGGTTTGGCGCAGGCGCGCTGTAATGGCGTGTCGGCGTTTGAACTGATCTCGGGGATGGGGCTGCGCTTTTTGGCTGAAACCATGCCCCAGATCCGCCAGCCGTTTGCAAAAGTGCCTGACTGGATGGTGTTGATCGATATTGGCCTGACATCGGGCGCACCGGAGGCCGTGCTGGGCGATCTGTTCGAAGAAGCTCAGGATAAGGGCGTGGTTCAAGATGGCGTCATTGCCCAGTCGGTAGCCCAACGCGCCCAGTTCTGGGCATTGCGCGAAACGATCCCGCTGGCCAACCGCGCCGTGGGCGCGGTGTCGTCCCACGACATATCCCTTCCCTTGGGCGAGATCGCCGCCTTCCTCCGCAGCGCTGATCAGGCGCTTGCGGCGCTTGGGCCATGGCGGATCAACTGCTTTGGCCATTTGGGCGACGGCAATCTGCATTACAACGTCTTCCCGCCCAAGGGCGAAAAACCCGCCAGCTTTCAAGACAGTGCCCTTGCCGTGCAAGATCTGGTCCACACCATGGTTATGGCGCGCGGCGGGTCTTTCAGCGCTGAGCACGGTATAGGCCGCCTGAAAGTGGCCGAGCTGGAACGCTTTGGCGACCCTGCCAAACTGTGCGCCATGCGCGCCATCAAACAGGCGCTTGATCCTATGGGCATCATGAATCCCGGCGCTGTCTTGCGCTAACCCCTGCACCGAAGCGCCACGGGGCGGGGCTTGCAAAAGCGGCTGCTGACCAAACCTTGAAGGCTTGAATGTCACCAATTGGCCGGTTGATGTTCGCACCGATGGCGGCCAAGAAGACCCCCGTGGGAAGGTGCACTGGGGTAGGCGCAACGGCGCGGTCTGTCGCGCCGGATCTGCCCATCCCCGGCTAGGCTGGACTCGCGCTGCCGTCTAGTCTCGCTCAAACAAATCGCGGAATTTCGGGTCAATCGGCAAAACCTTAACCCGATGGGCCAGAAAACGCCGACTTAAAACGAGCGTGGCCGTTTCAAATCATTCGACGACCGAAACGCCGATTTACTGTTATTGCTATCGTAGTCATTGTAAGGACGAAAAAAATAATGCTAAAACAACGTCTAACTTGGCTGAAAAGGACTGTCGCCATGATGAATCCCCGTTTCCCAGCCTTTGAGGCATTGCTTTTGGCAACTGTGCTCTTCGTCGCGTCATGCGGCGCTTCTGCGGCCGTGATCGTGACGTGCACCGGTGGCAAACAACTCTCGACTGCCATCGCAAAAGCAATGACCACCGCAAAGCCCGGAGCCTTGATTGAGTTTCGCGTGACAGGGAGTTGCGTGGATGATCTGGTGATACCGTTGGGCGTTAAGATTTATTTGAACGGGATTGGAACTGCTGCGACCGGCGGATATGGCGCATCGCTGCAACCGGCAACAACTTCAGCGAGCGCCTTGAAGGCTTTTGGAGGTTGGGCGCAAGTCGATAATTTTTACATCAAGGGAAAATTGGGAAGCAACGCCTTCGATGTTGTAGAGGTAAATGCGTCAGGATTTCTGCAAATTACGAATAGCAAAGTCGTGGCAACTGGATCTCAGCAGGGCGTTGGAGTTTTTTCGACTGCGCAAATAGCTAATTCAGTGATTGTTGGCGAGCAAGGATCTGCAATAATGGTTGCGGCAAATGGATATCTTTCAATTTATGCGGATGACGGGAAGACAACAACTGTTTCTTCAACGGGAGCTGGCACTGGTAATGCGATCGGTTGTTATTTGGGCGCAATCAACGCTTGGACCAACAGGACTGGCGATGGCTACGCGGGCAGCAGCGGAATATTAACAATTGGACCAGCTCATCATGGTATCGACGCTAGAGGCTGTAGAGCGCAGCTTGGGCTTGATTCCAAAGAGGGATCAGTGAGAATCACGGCAAACATGGTCGGAGTGAGGGCAGTAGGTGCCGATATATTCAACCTAAAAGGCGTTTCTGTTTCAGACAATACATTGACTGGAATGGAAGTGAGTGCTGGCGTCATCGAAATTGACAATAGCACCATTAGCAAACCAACATCTACGGCGGTTGGCCTTTCTGCCAGACGCGGTGGCGTGATCTATTTCAACAACTTTGTTGGTCCGAGTAGGGTAGCATGGACAGGTGCAAATACGAATTTTTATGAATGTCGCCAAGGTGGACATATTTATGGTGAGACTGGAAACCCAACTGGTGGGGCTTCAACTTCTGGATGCTTGGAAATCGAACCCTAGGCTCAAGTTTCAAGTGCAACACCCAGCGCCCATAGGGCATGGGATTTTGCGATGGACAAACGTTACAAGCACCTCAACGGCGAGGAACGTGGTAGCAGTCAATGCGCGATCTGTTCCATTCTATCCAACATTCCCCAAGTGGGATGCCACCGGTGAATAAGCAAAACGCGTAGAAAAAACTGGATTAATGAGGTCAGACCCTAGCGGCCTAGCAAACTGAGGGCGGCCTGCATTGGCCCGAGATCTACTACGATAAGCCCTGTAAATGGTTGGCTCATATCTAGAACCAGCAATAATCCTCCGGCTACCGCTATCGTACAAAAAAGCATAAAAAAATCTACTGAATAATTGTTTGGCGATAGTGCGGTAAACACAGCAAACAGGACCGTAAACCAAAAAACAACAATGACTACAAAAGCTGTCGGCACATGTGTATTCGCTTGGGCAAACACGTGCCAGCGTTGCTGAAGTGCGCCGCCCAGTAACTGCAACGCCCTACTCTTTAAAATGACTTGACTGTCGTCTTGAGGATTAAGCTCTCGCAATGACTTGGGACTTGGCTACAGTTTCCATCTCAGGTGAATAGGAAAAGGACGGCATTTCAGCATTACCTACTGGCCAAATGCGCTTAATTTCAGATTCCACACCATCTCTCAATAAGTCGCGTGTTGTGTTTGCGTCTTTTCCATATTGAGCCAGTACGCGATCAAGATCAATATAAGATGCAGCATTCTCTGTCAACCCACCATTCAGAGCATCAAAATTCTTTGAAGCAGAACTAACCATCAATCCAAGTACCAATGCCGCAAGAGTACCAATAAATGCTGACCCCGTTCTTATCGCATCCTTTGAATCTCCACTGCGATGATCCTCTGGCGAATATCTTCTAACGACTTTTCCAAACTGGACACCCAAGAACATAAATGACCAAGCGATGAACATGATTTGAAGTGTTCCCATTATCCAATATTCTCCAAGTATCCCTGCGGCTAACGCGACGTTCGCCTGAATCTGCCCGCTGGGCAAGCGTTTTTTCGCCCCGAGCGGCGTCGCCGGTCGCTTGGGCGGGTGAATTTGGGCGGATCGTGTCGCGAACGTGGATAATTCTGGCCGGACGGCGACGTTAGTCAGCGTGGCGGACAGACCTGTCCTGCCGGTTTGTTAAGCTCGAACCCCGATCACAGTCATGCGCAGACGGGGGGCGTTCGTAATCGGTGAATGGCGGCAAGGATGGCGCGCACCATTGCAGCGGTGACAGCGATCTCAGCCAACTGGAAGGTGACGGCGCAGGCATGGCGCACCACGCGGGCACCTGTCTTAATGAACTTGAGTTGCAGGCTGGTAAAAGACCAATCGGCCAAAGCCTCGGGCAGTTCGATGCAGCGCAGGAAAGTCGCCAGAGTTTAGGCCAGGGTGTAGGCCAGAGTGTAGGACAGTGCAGGCTGTTGCAGCGGCCTTTTTCGGGTCAAGACAGGGTGCCCTGTGCGGTAATCTTGGTTTTGCCGCCTAAGTAGGCATGCAAAGCCGCAGGCAGGGTGACAGAGCCGTCCGCCTCTTGACCGTTTTCCAACACCGCGATCAGGCAGCGGCCCACGGCGAGACCGGAGCCGTTGAGGGTGGCCACATAATCGGGCTTACCGCCACCCGTTGGTCGAAAGCGGGCGTTCATGCGGCGGGCTTGGAAAGACCCGCAGGTAGAGACGGAGGAGATCTCGCGGTACTTTTGCTGGCCGGGCAGCCAAACCTCCAGATCATGGGTTTTTTGCGCACCAAAGCCCATGTCGCCGGTGCAAAGCACGATGGTTCGGTAGGGCAGGCCCAGCTTTTCCAAAATCGCCTCGGCGCATTTGGTCATGCGGTCATGTTCGGCCAGCGCTGTGTCTGGCGTGCAGATCGTCACCATTTCGACCTTTTCGAACTGGTGCTGGCGCAGCATTCCGGTGGTGTCTTTGCCCGAAGACCCCGCTTCGGACCTGAAACATTGGCTGTGGCCTGCCATGCGGATGGGCAGTTGGGATTCGTCAAGGATATCGCCAGCGACAGAATTGGTCAGCGTCACCTCGGCTGTGGGGATCAGCCACCAGCCATTGGTGGTTTGATAGCTGTCTTCGGCAAATTTGGGCAATTGGTTGGTGCCATACATGGCCTCATCCTTGACCAGAACCGGCGTCCAGGTTTCTATCAACCCGTGGTTGTCGACATGGGTGTCCAGCATCAACTGGGCTAAGGCGCGGTGTACGCGGGTGACAGCGCCTTTGAGCACCACAAAGCGGCTGCCGGACAGTTTTGCGGCGGTGGCGAAATCCATGCCCGGAATGACGCCTGCGATGTCGAAATGTTCTTTGGGGGGGAAGTCGAAACTGCGTGGGATGCCCCAGCGGTGGATTTCGACGTTTTGGGTTTCATCCTTGCCGTCGGGCACCGCATTTAGTGGCAGGTTGGGAATGCCCATCAGCAGGTCGCGCAGCGCTTGGTCTTGCGCGGCGGCCTCTTCCGTCAGGCGCTGGATGGCGGCCTTCTTCACAGCAACTTCGGCGCGCAGGCGTTCGAATTCGGCCTCGTCGCCACGGCCTTTGGCAGCACCGGCCTCTTTAGAAGCGCGGTTTTGTTCCGCTGTGGCGGTTTCGGCGGCCAGAATTTTGCTTCGGCGGTCTTCGTCCAAGGCCAGCACTTGGGCCGATTGACCCGGCAATCCACGGCGCGATAGGGCCGCATCGAAAGTTGCGGGGGTTTCACGGATGGCGCGAATGTCATGCATGGCGGAACCTTTCTAGACGATCATGGCCCCATATGCCCGATCTCGCCCGAGGGGTGAAGCGCAATTCAAGGGGCCTGCATCTTGAAACCCAAGATGATCGGCTGCATGTGATCAGAGGGAAGCTTGGCCTGCCTTGCGCCTGTGCGACCGTAAGGCTAGGGTGCGGCGAAATTTCAAGGTGGTCTCTGCCTGCCGCCTTTGACCGAAAGGATGACCGATGTTTGTGACTGCTGCTTATGCTCAGACTGCTGGCGCTGCTGGGGGGGCCGGTTCTGCTGTGGCCTCTTTTCTTCCGCTGATCCTGATCTTCGGGATCATGTACATTCTGCTGATCCGCCCGCAGCAAAAGAAAATGAAAGAGCAAAAGGCCATGATCGAAGCCGTTCGGCGCGGCGATCAGGTGATGACAGGCGGTGGCATCATCGGCAAAGTGGTCAAAGTGGGTGATGACAATGTGCTGGAAGTGGAAATTGCCGAGGGCGTCAAGGTCAAGGTGGCACGCCATACGATCACGCAAGTGATGTCCAAGACCGAACCCGCGTCTGTTTGATTTCACCATGCAGCTTGAAACTCCGCTTTGGAAACGCCTGACGATCTGGGCCGCCGTGTTGGTGGGTTTGATCCTTGCCGCGCCGAACCTGTTCTATTCCCGCGTCGAGACCCATAACGACGCGGCCATCGCCATTGCCAAGGCCGAAAAGGCCGGTGGTACGGCGACGCCGGAGCAGTTGGCGGCGCTGTCGGTGTGGCCATCATGGGCGCCCTCGGGCTTGGTCAACCTTGGGCTTGATCTGCGCGGCGGGGCACATTTGTTGGCAGAGGTGAAGCTGGCCGATGTTTACAAGCAGCGGATGGACGCCTTTTGGCCTGATGCCCGCGATGCGCTGAAAGATGTGCGTGATGCGACCGGGCCGATCAAGCGCAAGCCGTCGCCAGACGGCACCTTGCGCATAACCCTGACCAATCCTGAGGGCATGCAGGTGGCTTTGGCCAAGATGCAGGGGCTGACTTCCAATGTGGTGACCCTGACGGGCGCGGGTCAGAAGGATATGGATATCGTGGCCGATGGTGGCGATATCGTCATCACCCTGTCGGATGCCGAAAAGGCCGCGACCGACACGCGCACCATGCAGCAATCTTTGGAAATCATCCGCCGCAGGGTGGATGCGGCAGGCACGCGCGAACCGTCGATCCAGCGGCAGGGGGCGGATCGGATCATGATCGAGGTGCCAGGCATCGGCTCTGCCGAGGAGCTGAAGGCCATTATCGGTACGACAGCGAAGTTGACATTCAACGCTGTTGTTTCCCTTTCGGCCGAAAAGACCTCTCCCCCCGGACCAGGCAATCTTTTGCTGCCCGGTGCCGACAATCCAGCGGCTTATATCATCGTCGAGGAAGCGCCTGTCGTGACAGGCGACGATCTCGTCGATGCGCAGCCCTCCTTTGACCAAAACGGCCGTCCGGCGGTGAGTTTCCGCTTTGACACGTCGGGCGCGCGCAAGTTTGGCGACTACACCAGCCTGAATGTGGGTGCCCCTTTTGCCATTGTGCTGGACAATAAGGTGATCTCTTCCCCCACGATCCAATCAGCCATCACCGGCGGGTCTGGCATCATAACGGGCAACTTCACGGTGGAAGGGGCGACCAATTTGGCCGTCTTGCTGCGCGCAGGCGCGCTGCCTGCGGAGATGAGTTTTCTGGAAGAGCGCACCGTAGGCCCAGAACTGGGGCAAGATTCGATTGATGCGGGCCAGATCGCGGCGATCACGGGCATGGTGCTGGTGGGTCTGTTCATGCAGGCAAGCTACGGGATATTCGGGCTTTTTGCCAATATCACCTTGGTGATCAACATGAGCATCATCTTTGGTATCCTGTCGATGATCGGCGGCACGCTGACGCTGCCGGGCATTGCGGGGCTTGTGCTGACGATTGGCACGGCGGTGGATGCCAATGTGTTGGTCTATGAGCGTATCCGCGAGGAATTGCGCCATGCCAAAACGGCGGCGCGGGCGATTGAAGTGGGCTATGAACGCGCCATGAGTGCGATCGTGGATGCCAACGTGACCACGCTGATCACGGCCATCGTTTTGTACTTCTTTGGGGCAGGGCCGGTGCGCGGCTTTGCCGTGGCCCTGTTTATCGGCATCATAACCTCGGTGTTCACCGCGCTTTTTCTGACGCGGGTGATCATTCAGGTTTGGTTCAACTGGCGCAAGCCCAAGACCCTGATCGTGTGAGGTAATCGTCATGGCATGGCGTCTAAGACTGGCCCCGGAAAAAACCAACATCGACTTCTTCAAGCTGCAATGGATCACCTTTGGCGGATCGTTTGTGCTGATGGTTCTGTCCTTTGTCGCCTGGGGCGTGATGGGTCTGAATTATGGCATCGACTTCAAGGGCGGCACCACGTTTCGCACCGATTCGGCCACAGTGATTGACACGGCCCTGTACCGCGCAACGCTGGATGGGTTGGGTTTGGGCGATGTCGTGATCAACGAGGTGTTTGACCCCTCGTTCCGTGCTGATCAGCATGTGGTGGCCATCCGGCTCTCTGCTGGTACTGGGCAGGACCAGATTGATGACGCGGGGCTAAAGCGCGTTTCGGATGCGCTGACGGCGATGGACCCTGCGCTGAAGATCGTCTCGGTGGAAACCGTGGGGCCCAAGGTATCGTCCGAGTTGGTCTGGTCTTCGATCATCGCTTTGGCGGCCACCTCGTTGGGGATTTTGGCCTATATCTGGCTGCGGTTTGAATGGCAGTTTGCCGTTGGTGGCGTTTTGGCACTGCTGCATGATGTGGTCATCACGGTGGGGATTTTTGCGGTGTTTCAGATCAAGTTCGATCTGAACATTGTGGCGGCCCTGCTGACAATCTTGGGCTATTCGATCAACGACACGGTCGTGGTTTTTGACCGGTTGCGCGAAAACCTGATGAAATACAAGACCATGCCGCTGAAAGAGGTGATGAACCTGTCTGTCAACGAGACCCTCAGCCGCACATTGGCCACGTCGTTTACCACATTGTTGGCGGTGGGGTCGATGCTGGCCTTGGGCGGGGATGTGATCCGGGGATTTTCCTTTGCGATCTTCATGGGAATCATATTGGGCACCTATTCGTCGGTTTATGTGGCCAAGAACTTGGTTTTGTTCCTTGGGCTTGACCGCACCGACAAACCACGCGCCACGGGCAAAGGGGCGGATCACGAGTTTGCCAAGATAGACGCCTAATCAAATGGCCGATATCCGCATGACCGAGATCACCTATGGCGCGGCCTTGGCCATCGAAGGCTATGGACCGGGCTTTTTTCGCATCGGCCGGCATGTGCTGCGCGG
>CAXNKP010000062.1:0-8989 GCA_964202815.1 Stagnihabitans sp.
CTAGCCCCCAGCCTGCGGAAGGCCTGCGCCATTTCCACCCCAACAGGGCCTGCGCCCAAGATGACCAAGTGGTCCGGTAAGGTGGTCAGGGTGAAGATCGTCTCATTGGTGAAATAGGGAACCTGATCCAGACCGGGCAGGTCGGGCACTATGGCATGGGCCCCCGTGGCAATGACAAAGCGGCGGGCGGTGATGACCTCGGCCCCCGCCTCGACCCTGTCAGGCGCGGTGAAACGGGCCCAAGCGCGGAGCACACGCACGCCCAAGGCTTCAAATCGCTCTTGGCTGTCATGCGGGGCGATTTCGGCTATCGCCTCATGCACCCGCGCCATGACGGCTGCGAAATCCACCTGCGGTTCGACCCCCGCCACCCCCGGCCCGCCCCGCCGCACCCCTTGCACCCGCTTGGCAACAGCCAACAGCGCCTTGGACGGCACGCAGCCGTAGTTCAGGCAATCGCCCCCCATCAAAGCGCCTTCGATCAGGGTCACCCGTGCGCCCAGTTGCACCGCGCCCGAAGCCAGCACCAACCCACCCGAGCCCGCGCCGATGATGCAAAGATCGGTGGAATAGCGTGCCATTTTAGCCCTTTCGCTGTGTGTAAAGCTTGACCAATACAGGCGCAAAAGACAGCGCTGCCAAGCCCAGCAAGGGCAAACCAAACTGTGGCGTGAACAGGATGTTCAAATTCGGATGCTCGCCCCGCGCAAAAACTTCGCCCAAGCCCGCGCCCAACTGGGTGTAGATGATATCCGCCGGAATGATCCCCACAAAGGTGGTGATGACAAAGGTCCAAAACCGCACACCCACCAAGGCCGGCAAGATGTTTGCGACCATCAGGGGCAGCACCGGAATAAGCCGCATCGACAAAAGCACCATCACCTGATGCTCTTTCAACGCCTGCTGCATCCGCGCCACAGCCCCGCCGCGCGATTCGATCCGCTGGGCCAACTCGCGCCCAAAGCCACTGCGCGCCGCCAAAAAGACGATCACAGCCCCGCTGGTGGCCGCGATGACATTGTAAAGCACGCCCGGAAACAGCCCGAACAGAAAGCCCCCCGCCATAGCCACCACCGCCGACCCCGGGATCGAGATCACGACGAGGCCGGTATAAATCACAATGAACCCCACGGCCGTGGCAACATAATGCTGCTCTACCAGCGCCAAAAGGTCATGGCGGTGCTGCTCTAGCCCTTGCAAGCTGACCAAATGGCGAAAGAAGACAAAGGCCAGCACAGCGGCGAGGGCGATCAGCAAGATGGGCGCGCGGCGCATCAGGCGGGCAAAAAGGGTCTGCGTCGGGGTCATGGGCCTTGTCACTTGTTTGCGCCTAGTTTGGGGCCAACGGCGCCCAATGGCCAGAGACTTCGTACTTTAGGGCCAGCGATGCGCCCTTGGCCGCTGTCCCTTGCCCACGCTTGATGACAGAATTATTGCGGCCTGTCGTTGACTTGTGGTGCAAGCCTTCGTAAAGGACGGTCCTGTTGTTTCACCGCCTGACGAATCCTGTAGGGTTCGGGGCGTAGTCTAAGGAAGATCGCGATGAAGCGCACGTTCCAACCGTCGAACCTGGTTCGCGCCCGCCGCCACGGCTTTCGCGCCCGTATGGCCACCAAGGGTGGTCGTCTGGTGCTGAATGCCCGCCGTGCGCGTGGCCGCAAGAAACTGTCGGCCTAAGATCGCGCCGGCCCTGCGGGTCGGCTGATGGAGGCTGATATGACACCGCCGAGGCAATCGGATATCAGGGACAACCCTGAAACCGACCTGCCTGCGGCGGTTTTGTTATGTTTGGTGGTGCTGCGCCAGCGGGCTGATTATCTGCGCGCGGCCCAAGGGCGCAAGGCGGGCACAAGCGGGTTTTTGCTACAGGCGCGCGCCCGCGGCGATGCTGATCCCAGCGCCCGCGTCGGATTTACCGCCAGTAAGAAAATCGGCAACGCGGTGTTTCGCAACCGCGCCAAACGCCGCCTGCGCGCCCTAGCGCGCGAGGTGCTGGCCCCTGAGGCGCGTGCAGGTTGGGATTATGTGCTGGTGGCCAAGCCCAATGCCACCGTCAGCCGCGATTATGGCCTGTTGCAAGCCGATCTGCGCAGCGCCATAGCCTTGGTCCACAAGGACCGTACATGACCCCCGCCGCTTACCTGTTGTCCTTGCCCGTGCGGGCCTATCGCTTGGTGCTTAGCCCTTATGTCGGGCATGGCTGCCGGTATCAGCCCACCTGCTCGGCCTATGCGCTGGAGGCGTTAGACAGGCACGGCGCGCTGAAAGGTGGCTGGCTGACCGCCAAGCGTATCTGCCGCTGCCACCCATTCGGCGGCAGTGGCTCTGATCCTGTGCCGGGTGCTGACACCGACTTTGACGCTAAAGCTTCTCGAAAGTGATGCTGACATCGCCCAAGGTGACGCCGTATTTCATCATATAGGCGCGGTTGTAGGCGCGGGTATCCGACAAAAGCCAGATCCAGTCGTCAAAGCTGACGCGGGTTGTGGTCGTAGGCCCACCCGCCTGGGTGACGGGTAGATCAATCGTATAGCGCCAATTGAACCGATCGCCGCGCACCTCGCCTTTGGCCACGCCCACAACACCGGGGGCAGTGCCTTCCCAAGTCGTCTCGCCCGTCTTGTGCAGGGTCCAAACGCGCTGCTCGGTAGATCCGTCTTCATAGACGAAATCTTCAACCAGTTTCAGTTCCTTGCCATCCCACTTGCCGGCAATCTTCACCTCGAACTGGCGGCGCACCGTGCCGAAGCGGTCTTGGAACTGGCCATGCGCGATGAAATTGCCGTCAAAGAATTTCTCAAGCTGAAACTGGCGGCCAGACAGGCTGGCATCCTTGAACGACGGATGACCGGTGCAAGAGGCCAGAAAGGCCAAGCTTAACGACAAGGCAGTGGCCAAACCAAGGCCAAGGGTCAATCGGGTGGCACGCATGACAAACTCCTTTTCTTTAACATCCTACGCAGCAAAGGGCCGCTTGGATGCGTTTTGCATCGATGCCCGCGCATCCCTGCCAGATCCACCACGAAGCGGTATCTTGTTCAATGCACACACGCCGCAGGAACTTCGCCCAAAGGCCTACCCCTGGCCCGCGATGGCAGATGGGATGGCACCCCGCAGGATCTGGTTTGGGCTGGCGCGGCCTGATCGGCCCGTGGCTTGTCGGCGCAGCGCTCTGCCTCAGACCATTGCGGATCACAAAGATGATGCCGCTCAACACACGTTGATCATCACCACGCGGCATCCCATCCGACAGGGAAAAAACGGCGACGTCCGCGCCATTTGGGCTGTGGAGAGCAGGTTCATATCTGTCATCAAGGCGGCACCCCTTTGGTGCAGCCAGTGACCCTGTGCGTTGAAACGCTGAGGAGGGAATGAATGCGGCTAACGCCGGGTTGTTCGAAGCCATCAACGCGGCCGAATAGCTTCCAAAAACGGGAGGTTGCCCGCCACAAGACCACAATCCACCGTCAAGCTGGTGCCTGTGATGCCACTGGCGGCGGATGAGGCGAGAAAGAGGATGGCATTGACCACTTCGTCTGGCGTGACGATGCGGCCCAAAGGGTACAGGGCTGAAACCCGGTCCATGACGGTCGGATCCGCGGCAAGGCGATAGTCCCAGGCGTTGGTGCGCACTGACGCGGGGATGACAGCGTTGGCGCGGATGCCGTGTTTGCCTTCCTCGACCGCAAGCCCCCGCATCCAGGCCAACAGCGCCGCCTTGGCAGCAGAATAGGCCGGGTTGCCATGATGGGTCAGGGCATTGACCGAAGCCACGAAGACAAAAGCGCGGTTGCCGCCCTGTGAGCGCATGGCGGGCAACAAGGCATGCGTGAAACACGCAGCCCCGGTGAAATTGGTGTCCATTTCGCCGATGATGCCTTCGGGGGTGGTCAGATCGAGTGTATCCTGTCGGGTTGCTCCCGCATTGGATATCACGATCGAGGGCGGATCGTTGGCGATGACCGCCCGGACTGCCGCCGCAATAGACTGTGCATCGCGCAGATCGAAGACGTGGCGTTCGGCGATATGGGCTGCCTGCAGATCGGACCCTTCCACGTCACAGGCAATGACAGTCGCCCCCAAAGCGGCAAGCCGCGCCGTCAGGACCGAGCCGATGCCACCGCCCGCACCAGTGACAAGCACTCTGGCCCCGTCAAAGCTGATCATGGGCCTGTCCTTGCAAAAGTGAGATGGTGGCGGCTGACGTCATTATGTTTGTCTCTGCTTTGCCATCTCAGGCCGCGCCCGATGCGGCAGAGGGGGTGCGTAAACTGGCGTCGACATTCCTTCCATCCGCGCCTTCAATTGCAACGCGACAAAGCGCGAATAAAAGCGTGACAGCGCCAGATTGCCGCCGTGATACCACAGGTTGGGCACGGCGGTAGGCTTCCACATGTTACGCGGCTCGCCATGCCAGGGACCAGGGTCGCCAATAATGCCCGAGCCGAGGCCCCAACAAGGGCCAGTGGCATCAGCAGCCCCGCGAGAGACCAGCGCGGCCACAGTTTCGTTCATCGACTGGTAGCCCGTGCAGGCAATGATAACCTCGGCAGTGACCTGACGGCCGTCAGACAGGGTCAGCCCGTCAGCCGTCAATTCCGCAACGCCAGCGCCCGACAGGACTGCGATATCGCCGCGTGCGATCAGTTCGGACGCGCCGACGTCGATGTAATAGCCAGAGGCGGTTCGCATGGCCTGCATCATGAGCCCACTGTCATCCGGGCCAAAGGTCAGGGCAAAGCCGGAGGCCGCCAGACGATCATAAAATGCGGCATCGCGGCTGCGGACAATCTTGTAAAGCGCCCTTTGTTGTTCTGCGGCAACGGCCATTGGGGTGGCGGCGGCGATGAGGTCGGCCTTGTCCACGTCGATCCCACGCGCCACTGCCGCCTCGGAGTAGATGTCAAAGCCAAGATCGAGCAGGGTTTCGGACCGCACGACGACGGTCGGGCTGCGCTGGATCATGGTGACTTCGGCGCCGGCCTCCCACAGATCGACGGCAACGTCGTGGGCGGAGCTGGACGAACCGATCACGACAGCGCGCTTGCCTTTGAAAGCGCCCGCGCCCGCGTAGGCGCTTGAATGCAAAAGCGTCCCTTTGAAGCGGTCAACGCCCTGCCAGTCAAGTTTCTTGGGCGGACCATAGGCGCCGGTGGCAAAGATCAGCTGTTTGGGCCGCAACGTCACGGGCGTGCCGTTGCGGGTGACGGTGACAGTCCAGTCCTGCGACGCCTCGTTCCATGTTGCACTGTCGCAGTTGGTCGACGTCCAAAGGTCAAGTTCGAAGATACTTGCATAGGCGTCTAACCAGTCGCCCATCTTGTCCTTTGGTGTGAAAACTGGCCAATTATTCGGAAAGGGCAGATAGGGCAAGTGATCGTACCAGACCGGATCGTGCAGGACGAGGCTGCGGTAGCGGTTGCGCCAGCTATCGCCGGGCCGGGCGTTGCGTTCGACAATCAACGTCGGAACGCCCAACTGCTTAAGCCGCGCGCCAAGAGCAAGACCGCCCTGACTCCCACCGATGACAAGCGCGTAGGGCTGGTCTTGAGCCCCTAGGCGAGCGACCTGTGCGGCGCGGCTTTCCGACCAGGTCCGCCGATTGCGGTCGGCTTCGTGAAAAATTCCCTTAGGCCGGGTCACACCCTTAGGTTCCTCATGCCCCTTAAGGTCTGACATGGCCGTCATCAGTATGACGGCGCGGTCATCGCGTAGGGTAACTCGGCCAATGCCATGGGCGCTGGCCGTGTCGAAGGCTAGCCAGACATGTGTGTGATCGCCATCCCGCTCTGGCGGTTCTGTGATGCGCCAACCCGTGGGAGATGTCCTTTTCAGGGTCTCAATCAGCATGGCAGCAATATCAGTCCGCCCCTCCATCGTCTTGATGTTCCACGTAAAAGTAAGAAGGTCGCGCCAGTAGCAGGTTTCGTGGAACAAATGGGTGATTGCGGGGATGTCTTGGGCGGAGAGGGCCGTTGCAAAAGCGGTCAGCCAGTTTTGCGGGGTTTGGTTCTGCGGGGTCTGGGTCATGTCAATCTCCCAAGGGTTCGATAGAGGGGCCGGCACCCAGATCAACAAGATTGAACTTGATCCGGCGCAGGTTTTCACGGGCCAACGGACCCATCTGATAGCCCGTTGCGGCGGCTACCAGATCGATGATCAGCAAAAAGGCAAAGCGCGAGGCAGATGGCGTCAGGGCATCGGGATACTCAGCAATCTTGGTGGTCAGGGCAATTTCGGCGGCATGAGCAAGGGCTGATCCGGGGGTGGTGATGGCGATGCTGCGGACGTGATAGGTGCGGGCGATCTCGACGCAGTCGATGACTTCGCTGGTATGACCCGTCGCAGAAATGGCGATGACCACATCCCCAGGGCGGAATGTGGCGATGGTCATGCGGGCCAAATAGGGGTCCTTGCAGGCCATCACGGGCACACCATAGCGAAAAAGCCTGTTCTGCGTCTCCTCGGCCAAGGCCGAGGAGGAACCGCCCAGACCCAGCACCAGAACCCGCCGCGCCGTGGCAAGAATTGTTGCAGCGGCCAGCACAAGGGCGGGATCAAGTTGGCGTTCCACCTCGCGCAGGGCAAGGCGGGCCTCCCCAAGGACCGAGGCCCAAAATGGCGGGGTCGCACCCGGATCGGTGGCTGGAAGGGGATTGTCGGCCGCCAGAAAGATCTCACCCACGACCAGACTGCGGGCAAGTTGAAGCTTGAAGTCGCGCACACCTGCGCAGCCGATCGAACGACAAAATCGGGTGACAGAGGGCTGGCTGACCCCGGCACGAATGGCCAGTTCGGCATTGGTGGCGTCCAAGGCCGCCTGTACGTCCGACAGGACGGCATCGGCCACCGATTGTTCAGCGCGGCTGAGTCCTGGGTAACAATCCTTGACGCGCGCGATGATGTCGTGACGGCGCGCTGCCCCACTTTCTGGTGGGAAAACGGCCAGTTCTGTGCGGCGCATCTGGCACACTCCCTTGCCCGTAGACAGCCCTAACTATGCTGGTCAGCATCGCGGCTCGTCAAGGCATTGTATGAAACTTACAGGTAAAATCTGTGCAGGAGCCAACGATTGTAGCGCTAAATCGGGCGGATTTTCGAATCGTTGACAGGCGTGTAAGTTAGAAACATACTTTTTAAAGCAAGGGATAACGGTCCCGGCAAGCGATAAGCGCATGGGGGCAGGTCTGATGGTCGCGAAACTGGCGGTCCGTGATGCGGGCAAACGCTATGGCGATCTGGAGGCGTTGAAGGGCTGCAGCTTTGATGTGGCCGACAAGACGATTGTTTCGATCGTTGGGCCGTCGGGATGCGGCAAAACCACGCTATTGTGGTCCATGTCGGGCCTGCATAGCCTGACCTCGGGCGAGGTTGATCTGGACGACCAGCGGATCACAGGGCCGCGCCCCGAAATTGGGCTGGTGTTTCAAGAGGCTAATCTTCTGCCTTGGCGCAACCTGATGGACAATATCTTGTTCCCCTTTGAGGTGAAGGGCCAAAAGCCCGAGATGGACTGGATCACGCATCTGATGGACCGCGTCGGCCTGACTGGTTTTGAAAAGCGGATGCCGCGCGAATTGTCGGGTGGGATGCAGCAGCGTGGGTCCATCGTGCGCGCATTGTCGCTGCGCCCGCAGGTCTTGCTGATGGATGAACCGTTCGGCGCACTGGACGCCTTTACCCGCGAAGAGATGAACCGCCTTGTCGAGGAGATTTGGCTGGAAACGCGCACGACCATCGTCTTCATCACCCATTCCATCGAAGAGGCAATATTTCTGTCGGATCGGGTGATCGTGCTGACCAAACGGCCCGGCCGCGTCCATGCCGATTACGCCGTCAATCTGGCGCGCCCGCGCAGTTTGGAAGCCATGGCCAGCCGAGAGGTGTTTGATCTGATGAACCGGATCAAAGCTGACATTTATGGCATGTCCGCGGCCCTGACCAAGGCGGCGGAGTGACCAGATGAGCGATGCAATCCCAGAGTTCAAGCGGGGCCAGACGACGCAAGTGGGGATCACCGGGGCGGCGCTGGCGTCCGGGATGGGGGCAACCACCCGCAAGGAAATTGCCGTGATTTTGGCTGTGGCTGTTATCGTGATCGGTGGGCTGGAGGCTGTCTTGTGGTGGTCCAACGTGCCACAATACATCCTGCCGCGCCCCAGCCTGATTGCCGCAGCACTGATCAAAGAGTTCCCCCTGATCCTACCCCATCTGGGCTATACGATGGTGTCTTTGCTGTCAGGGTTCAGCATCGGAGCGCTGGCGGGCATGGTTCTGGCCGCAGTCGTCACGCAATATCCGCTGGTTGAAAAGGTCGTTACCCCCTACATTCTGGTGCTGGTCACCACGCCTATGCTGGCGCTGGTTCCGCTGCTGATCCTGCGGTTCGGCTTTGGCTACACCCCGCGTATCATCGCCGTGGCCTTGGCAGTCGGCCCAATGGTGATGATAAACGCCGCCACTGGCTTCCGCCGGACTGATAGCGCCAAGATTGCGCTCGCCCGGTCTTACGGGGCAACGACGCTGCAAATCTTCTGGAAAATCCGCGCGCCGATGGCGCTGCCCATGATCCTCGTCGGCCTGATGATCGGTGCGATCTTTGGTCTGTTGACCACCGTGGGGGCCGAGATGGTGGGCGGAGGCTTTGGCCTTGGCAACCGACTGACCACCTATTCCAGCATGATCAACATGCCGGAATTCTTTGCTGTCATCCTGCTTTTGTCGGTGATCGGCATCCTGATCTACGTGATTTTTTTCCTTATCGGCAAGAAATGGGCAGGCTGGGAGACCTGAGAGGCGGGGCGATCCGGAACTAACTGAACCAACTATAACAGGGAGACGAAAGATGACATTGATCAAGCAGGCGCCCATGTTGACACGGCGCAGGTTGTTGCAGGTGACCGGGGCTGGGGTGGCCATGACAGGTCTTGGTCTGCATCCGGCAAGAGCAGCCGGATATGACCGCCCCTTCACGTGGATTTCGCCGCGT
>CAXNKP010000063.1:0-8777 GCA_964202815.1 Stagnihabitans sp.
CATCCAGACACCGATGACGTGCTTGCCGTCAAACCCAAGTGCCCAAGCGTCACGGTGGCCATAAGACGTGCCCGTCTTATAGGCCAAACGGTTCGAGGGGGCGCCGGGGGGCGGGGCAAGGCCCGCCAGAATATCGCCCAACTCCCAAGCGGCAACGCGGGTCATCACGCGCTGGCCTTCGGCCATGGGCGCGCCCAAGGTATGCGTCAGCGGGCGCACCACGCCGCCCCGCGCGATTGTGGCGTAAAGCTGCACCATATCTTCCAGCGTCACGCCAATGCCGCCCAGCGCCACGGCAAGCCCCGGTGGGCCGACGGGCAAAGCGGTTGTCATCTGCGCGCGGTCCATGGCCTGCAACAGCTTGGCAGGCCCCAGCGCATCGGTCAGCGCCACCACCGGAATGTTCAGCGACAATTGCAGCGCATCGCGCACACGGACCTCTCCGCGAAACGTTCGGTCAAAATTCTGCGGGCGGTAGCCGTTGAAATCGGTCGGCCTGTCGTCGATCAACGTTTCGGGGTGGGCCAGCCCTTCATCAAACGCCAGCCCGTAGATGAGCGGCTTCAGCGTCGATCCTGGAGAGCGCAGCGCCGTTGTCATATCGACAAACCCCAGCCGTTCCCCCCCAGCATAGCCCGCCGACCCGACAGAGGCTAAGACCTCACCGCTTCCATGATCCGCCACCACAATCGCCACCTGCATCCGCGCGCCCATGCCCTGCACCGCCAAAGCTGCCAGCTTTTCCAGCGCGGTTTGCAGGCCCTTGTCCAGCGTGGTGACATGGCGGCTGGCTTGTGGTTCTTCGGCAACGACACGGTCTGACAGATGCGGCGCCAAGGCGGGAAAGGCAGCACGGCGGGTGGTCACGGCCTCACTCGCTGCCGCTTGGGCCTGATCGGCATCGATCAATCCGTCGGATCGGGCGCGGTTTAGCACGCGGTCGCGGGCGGCTTTCGCAAGGTCGCTGCGGTCGGGTCTGCGGGTTTCGGGGCTTTGGGGACTGGCGACCAGCAAAGCGGCCTCAGCCGGGGTCAGTCGGCGGGGTTCCTTGCCGAAATAGGCAAGGGATGCCGCGCGGATGCCTTCAACATTGCCGCCATAAGGGGCCAGCAGCAGGTAAATCTGCAAGATCTGGTCCTTGGTCAGACGGCGTTCCAAGGCCAAGGCCAGCCGGATTTGCCGCACCTTGCCCGCTACCCGCCCCGTGCCCGACCCTTCCAACAGCCGCGCCACCTGCATGGTCAGCGTTGATCCGCCCGAGACAACATGCCCGTTCCAAACCGCCTGCCCCAGTGCCCGCAGCAAAGCTTGCGGATCAACCCCGCTGTGCTGGTAATAGCGCTTGTCCTCGTAATCCAAAAGCAGGGCAACAAAGAAGGGGTCAACCTGATCCAGCATTACCCCCAATCGCCAGCGCCCATCCTCCACCATATAAGCGCGCAGCAAGGTGCCGTTGCGATCCAGCACCTCTTGGCTGATTGCGGGGGTTAGGGGTGGCAGAACCGTGGCATCGATCCAGCGATCCACTCCTTCGCGGACAATAGCGGCAAGCCATAGGCCCGCCGCAGCCGCCATAAATCCCCTTGCCCGCATCAGGGCGCGACTGTGACAGTGCCCGAGTCGGTATGCGCTGTCAGGTCGGGGCGGTACATATCTTCAACCGAGGCCGCCGCGTGATGATAGCTTCCCGGCGACACCGCCCGCACGATATAGGCCAAGCGGAACACGCCGTTATCCCTGCGATCCACCGCGGCGACAAAGCGGTCTTGGCGGAATTCGGCATGGGTCGCCTCGGTCGTCAGGTTCAGGAAATCAAGGGCGGGAACAGCGCCCGCAAGCAGGAGGTTGGGGTTGTCAATCTCGTACCCTGCGGGCAGCGGGTCGGTCACCATAAGGCGGGCTTCGCCACGGCCATAGGGGGTGACTTCCAGCACGACCAGCACTCTTTGGCCGACAGATGCGCCGTCCCATTGGGCAGGCTGGCCGTCCAAAGTATAGGCGGTGCGGGTGATCGCATAGCCGTTGCCACCCGCCATCACCGGCTCTACCGGCACGCCCAAGGTGGTGAGCGTGATGATCGTATCTGCGCCTGCGTTCGTGACCACGACAGGATCGGTCAGGTTGGCATCCAGCACCTTGACCAAGGGGCCCGTGGCGGGTTGGCCGTCAAAGCTGATGCCGGACTCGTCTGCGCTTTGCAGCATCGCATGGGTTGCCAGCAGCGTCCATGTCGCCTCTTGCGTCGATAGTACGCCGTCCGTGGCAATCCGGCTGATCAGCGCATCGCGGTCGATGGCGTTTGACCCCGCCTCTACGCCCAAAGCCAGCACGGCCGCTGCATCGCGCAAGGGCGTGCCGTAATCGACGCGCCAGATTTGGTCCTCACTGGTGGGAAGGCCATCCAGCAGGGCAACAGCCTTGCCAAACATCCGATCAGCGCGGGGTTGGTCGCCATAGCTTGCCAAGGCCGCCCCCAGTTGGGCCATGGCCGTGGGCGTGGCAAAGGCTTTGCCCTTAACGTCAGCGTAATAGCGCAAATCGCCCATCGCGGCCGCCCCTTCACGGGCCAGAACCATCAGCGCATAGGCCAAAGGCTCGCCGCCTGTGTCAAAATCGGCGTAGTAGTTGACTTGGTTGCGCAAGTTATCCAGTGCGCGCCGAAAGGCTTGGTCAGGCACATCATAGCCCATCGCCTTGGCACGGGACAAAAAGTCTGTGGCATAGGCGTCCAGCCACATATCGCCCGACCCCGGTTGCCAAAGCCCGAAAGCGCCAGAGGCGTCTTGGTTGGTCAGCACCGCCGCAATCGCTTGGCGCACACGGCCCTTGATGTCATGCGCGCCGGGCAGATCAAGCGCCTTGGCCACTTGGTCAAAATACAGCAAGGGCAGCGCCTTTGAGGTGATTTGTTCCGTGCAGCCAAACGGATAAGCATCCAGCGCCGCCATGATCCCCGGCGCATTCAGCCGCGCAATCGGCCCAATCGCCATGACCGCTTTGGCCGAGCCTGGCATCAGCCCCGCAAAGACATTGTCGTCAAAGGTGAAACTTTGCCCCTTGGCCAGATCAAAGCGGCTGACCTGCGCAACCGTCGGGTCATTCACCTGCACAGGCAGGGTCAGGTCCTTGGTCAAGACCTTGCCATCGGGCGTGGTCAGGGTGACTTCCACCGTCTGCAAGCCCAACGCATCTGCCAAGATCGCAACCTCAACCACGGCAGTGCCTTTTTCCGTAAGCCTCACCCCCTCGGGCACCTCGCCAACGATCAGCCCTGATGAGGCGACATTCAGCTCCATCCGCCCCGCAGGGCCCGTGGCATGGACAATCTCCAGCCGCAGGCGGCTTTCATCGCCTGGTTGTAAAAAGCGCGGCAGGCTTGCGGTCACCACGACCGGATCGCGCACCAGCACATCGGTGCTGGCTTGGCCCACGCCCCGCTTGCTCCACGCGACGGCCATGACTTTGACAGTGCCGTTAAAGGCGGGCAGATCAAAGCTGACCCTTGCATAGCCGTCAGCACCCACTTGCACGGGGCCTGCGAAATTGGCCACCAGTTGTTCTGTGGGCGGCGGGGCTTGCAAGCGGGCATTGGCCCCCGCATCGCCGCCAGAGCGGACTTGACCCTGCGCGCCATTCAGCCCGTCAATCAAGCGCCCGTACAGATCGCGAATGCCCACGCCCAGCTTGCGCTGACCGAAGTAATGCGCCTGCGGATCAGGCGGGATGTAGCCGGTCAGGTTCAAGATGCCCGCATCCACCGCAGCCACGGTGACATAGGCCGTGTCTCCGGCGGCGACGCCTTCGACCTTTACGGCAATGTCAAGCGGGCCGCGCGGGGCAGTTTCAGCCGCCGTTTCAATCGTGGTGGTCAGGGCGCGCGTGCCCGGGTCGATCTTGGCATAGGCCAACCCCAAGGCCCGCGCCGGATTGCGGCCAGCGGCCACATCCATCGGGCGCAGGACCGCAGCCGTCACATAGGCGCCAGTGCCCCAGTCGTCGGTCACGGGCAGGGGGATCAGATTTTCACCCTCAGCCACCGGCACTTCGAAATGCGACACAACGCCATTCGACAAAACCGTGACCAAGGCCGTTCCCGCAGCCCGTGGCACGATGCGCAGCATGGCCGTATCCCCCACGGCGTAACTGGGCTTATCCAGCGACAGTTGCAGCCTGTCAGGGGTCGCGGTGACGTCAGCCGGCGCATACCATCCGGCATAAAACTTGACCGAAGTCACAGCCTCGACCCCGTCCCTGCGCGCCACAGTCAGTTCATATTCGCCCCAAGTTACGGGGGCTGCAATTTCAACCGGACCGCTGGCGCCAAGGGCAGCATCGCCTTCGTCCATGCGGGTGCGGCTGGTGACGGGCTGCCAATCCCAACTGCCGTTGATCTGGTACCATTGGTAATTGGTCTCGATCCGCGTCAGCGCCCAGTGTACTTGCATCAAGGTCGCCTGTGCGTCAGGGCCAACGCCCACCAGACCAAACCGCGCTTGGGTGTTTTCGGCCACCACATCGTCAAACATCGGCTTGACACCAATCATCGCGGCACTTGGGGCCAAAGGCTTGGTGACCTTGCGTTCCACCGGACGCCCCGATCCCTCCGAGACGCGGGTGACAAAGACGGCTTCCAGCGGGCGCAGCGGGTCTATGACCTGCGGCAAGGCGGCATCGATCACAGCATGGCCAAGCGCATCGGTGCGCGCGCCGCCAAAGACGTTGACCTGCGCATCAAAGGCGGCATCGAACCTGCCAAAGCGATAGCCGGGCCAAGCCTGCAATCCTTCGGCTGCGCGTAAGATCACCTCGCCCTCAACGCCCAGATCCGCCGCAGGCGCGCCAAAGAGATAGGCTGCATCAACCGAGATCTGCGGCACATCGCCCAAAGACAGCGGGGCATCATCAAGACCAAGGGTCACATCAAGACGTTCGGGCAAAAAATCCTCGACCAAGAAGGACTTGGCACTCAGGGCCGGGGCATCCAGATCAGAATAAACCGACACGCTCCACCGCCCGCGCGGCGCGGTTTGCGAAAGGGGGAAGTCGAACACATGCCCCCCTGCACCCGCGTCATCGGCCAAAGCGCGGATATATTCCACCCCATCGGGCCGCGTCAAAATGCCCGTCAGCGGCAATCCCACGATGGCCGCCTGTTTGGCATCGCGCGCCAGTGCCGTGACATGAACCGTTTCGCCCACACGGTAAGCGCCCCTGTCAGTGGTAAGAAACACATCCACCGGCGGCGGGGCCTCTGCCCCCTCTACCCCACGATCGGACAGGTCAAATTCGGGATCGGTCAGGGACAAAAAGGCCTGATCCCTTTCGCCGTCGCGGGCAACAATCATCGCCGGGGCGGCACTGCCCATACCGCGCACAAGCCCCGCCTCAAACAGCGCGTGGCCTTGGCCATCGGTCAAGGCGGTGCCCAGAACCTCATTGGCCATGGACAAAAGCTGCACGTCGACACCGGCTTTGGGCATGGCATCGCCCAAAGCATGGACGAACACGTTCAACCCATCTACCCCGTCCATTGTGGTCAGCCCAATGTCTGACACGACAAACCACTGCCAACTGGCCGCGTCATAAACATCGGCATTGGGCACGGTTGCACGCAGGGCATAGATGCCCGCTGGCTGGCCTGCGATAGCGTCGTCCAAGGGCAGGCGGGTGGTGATGTCTTGGTTCATCTCGGCCCCGACAGTGGCCGTGCCTGACCAAAGCTTGCTGGCCAATTTGCTTTCGAAATCTGCCTCTTGATAGGCATACATCGGCTGGTTAAAATACTGGTCCTGCAAGGCCCGCAGCAGGTTGCGGTCGGTGACTTTCCACACCTCAAGGTTCAGTGTCGTCGCGTTCACCGTCACCACGGGAATAGACGCTGATCCCGTGCGCGGCAGCACATAGCCACGTCCGGCAAAATGCACCCCCGGCGCGCGGTCGCGAATATAGGCCGAGATGGTGACATTCTTGGTCAGCATTTCTGAGGTTGCGGCGGGCAGGCCTGCGCGAAAGGTCAGCTTATAGCGCGCGCCAAAAGAGATGCCCTCGACACATAGCTGCCGGGTCCCCTCAAGGGCCACGGACAAGCCCGCCTCGGGCAGCTTCACAAAATCGGTGTAGTCAACGCCACTCGCCACCAAATCTTCAGAAAAGCTTGCGCAAACACGCGGGCGGGCGGTTTCAGTTTGCACGTCGTTATCCAGTACGCGGAACCCGTATTTTGCAGCAGCATCGTCCAAAAGGGCTGCGGTATCGTCGCGCTCTGCCAAACTTTGCGCCAAGCGCAGAGCCTGCACCATATCACGGCCCCGGTACAGCGCTTCCAACACCTGCCCCATCTGCACCAGAATGGAATGCTGAAGGTCAAGGTCATCGGCGCGCAGATAAGCGTTGATCGTGGCATGGTAGGCATCGTCACGCCAGATGGGCGCATTGCTTTGGTCGCCATCGGCGGCCAGCAGCAAAAGCCGCGCATAGTCTGACCAATTCTCGGCCGTGTCAGCCAAGTTCAGCGCAGCCCCCATGTAGCGGTAAGCGGCCACAAAATCGCCATTTCCTTCTGCCTCGGTCGAAGATGCGATGTGCTCTTGGGCGTTATAATCATCAGTCACATGGCGGTTCGCCATATCAGCGGCAAGGAAGGGCGCCGCCAGAATGTCCCAGTCAGGCACAAAGGTCAGTTCAGCCCGACGTAATTGCGCCAATGCCTCGGCCCCGGCATCGGCCTGCAGCACGTAGCCGGAATAGGCGCCGTCAAAATAGGCGGGTTCGGCCAAGCCCTGTTTCAGAAAGCACGCGCCGTTGGTGGTGTTGAACGTCATCGCCTCACAAGAGGTGTTGGCAAGACAGGCCGTTTCGCAGGCGTTTAGCGTTGTGTCGAAGATCGAAGACAAATCTCCCCCCGGCAGATCGGTGTTCTGCAGCAACACAAGGCGGCGGGCTGGGATCAGATCTTCGCTTTGCGCCAAGGCCATGTTGGCCAAAAACAGCCCAAAAGCCAAGACGGCCACGCCGCGCAGTGCCAAACCAATCATCAAAACTCTCCCACAAACCCGCGTTGCAATCTGGCACGACTGGCCTTTCCAAGCAAGAATTTTTGGCCCTTGACGGCGTTAAGACCTCGTTCATCTAGATCAGGCACTATGGAGGGAAGGGTCAGACGCGGATGGCGGTGGCCTTGGGCTTGGGCCGCAAAACAGGCACGGTGTCGGATGGATTTGTTGGAACAGTTGGACGTGGAACATCACAACCGAACCTTGGCGCAAAACGAGCGGTGCACCAAGCGGCAAGCGCTTGCGTCAAAGCAAGAAACCCTTCGCTTGCAGGCAAGGGGCGTGGCCAATCAGATCAGCCTTCAGGGCCCCCTTGTGGCGCAGGCCCTGTCTTGGGCAGAGGGGGTCTGGCAGATGGCAGGACCCACAGCACAGCAAGCGGCAAAAACCCATCTTGATGCCATCCTCGCCAAACGCCAGCCATCGTCAGCCCAAAATAACCGCGACAGTTTGACCTTACCGCGGCCCGATCGCCCCCCTCCAAGCGCCGATCATCCGGCCCCTTCCGCTTTTGTGGCCCCTTCCGCTTTTCTGGCCCATATCGCGCACGAGCTGCGCACGCCTTTAACGGGCATCGTCGGCATGGCAGATGTGCTGGCCGACACAGTTTTAACCGCTGACCAGCGGCTTATCTTGGAACCGATGAAATCTGCAGCTTTGGCCGCCTTGGTCCTCACCAATGACATTTTGGACCATGCCAAGATCAAGGCGCAGGGCCTAACACTGCTGAGCGAACCCTTTGATCTGGAGGCCGTAATCCGTGACATCACCACTTTGATGCAGCCGGCAGCCCGCGCCAAGGGCATCCGCCTGCTTTTGGAATGTGACCCCCAGCTGCCCTCCCGCTTTATCGGCGATCCGGGCCGGGTGCGGCAGGTCGTGACCAACCTTGTCGCGAACGCTGTCAAATTCACCCCACAGGGCCAAGTTCGGATCCAGGTTTTGGCGCTTGAGGCAAGACAGGATTGCAATCAGGTGCATATCACCGTCGAAGACACGGGCATTGGAATTGGGCCTGACGATCTTGCACGGATCTTTGACGAATACCACCAAGCCAGCCCGAACAGTGGCCTTGGTCTGGGACTTACCCTGGCCAAGCGGCTGGTGGAGGGGATGGGCGGTACAATTTGGGTGGAGTCAGACTTGGGTCGCGGCTCGTCCTTTGGTCTTCACTTGCCCTTGCGCGTGGCGGAAGGGTCAGTCTTTCTGCCGGATCTGCCAGTTTTGGTTTTGAAACCAACAGGTCCCCGGCCCATGCGGATCTTGGCAGCCGAAGACAACCGCACCAATCAGTTGGTCTTTCAAAAGATGGTGCGCGACTTGGCAGTTGATGTGGTTTTTGCCAACACCGGGCAAGAAGCCGTCGATTTGTTTCAAAGCTTTGAACCCGATCTGATTTTCATGGACATCGCCATGCCGCAGATGGACGGTCGCCAAGCGGCCCTTGCCATCCGTCAGATCGAAGCTGGCAGATCCCGCCTGCCCATCATCGCGCTAAGCGCCCATAGACCGGAGGAGGAGACCGACGCCATTCTGGCCGCGGGAATTGACCGCTATATGACCAAACCGTTGCAAAAATCGGCGTTGCGCGATGTTATAATCACGCACTGCCCCAAAGCTGCCTATGTGGTGCCCCCTGCCGCGGCAGGGTATCGCAGCGCAGCGCAGGGGCTTAACCCGCCTGCAAGATCACCATGAAAGCCGCGCCAAACCGTTCCACCTTTT
>CAXNKP010000064.1:0-8773 GCA_964202815.1 Stagnihabitans sp.
TCTTTCCAAGGCAACTTGGGGCGCTGGCGCTGGATCTGATCCGCGACTGCGATGCGCAGGTCTTGGTGCTTGACCATTGCGGCTGTCCTGACATCGTCGCCGGGGACTTTGACAGCTGGGCGCGCGATATCGCGGCCATCGGACGGCATGACCATGTGGTGTGCAAGCTGTCCGGATTGACCGCCTATTGCGCGCCGGGGCCGCATGATGCGGCCACCTTGCGCCCGTGGGTGGACCATGTGCTGGAGTGTTTCGGACCGCAGCGGATGCTCTGGGGCAGTGACTGGCCGGTCGTCAACCTTGGCGCTGGTCTGGCCGGATGGATCGATATCACCCGCGCGCTTCTCGCGTCTCTCTCACCAGACGAACGTGCGCAGATCGAATCTGGCACCGCCCGGCGGGTCTACCGCTTGCCCGGCCCGATAAGTCCGCCAATCGCAACCGATGTGGGCGCGCTTAAGGGGTAAGGGGCGCGACCTCAACCAGCAACATCTTATGCCAGATCACAGGGCCAATCTACACCACCCAAGCCTGCTTCTTGTTGATAACGTTGCAAACGTGCGGTCGCACGGCACCCGCGCCAGCCATCGCTTGGCCAAATTGGTTCAACTGCATGGGGGCTGGCGCGGCCGGTGGACGCCCTGCCAGCCGGCATCAGGCTGCCCTCGTTGACAGCAAACCGCCGCTGCGTGCACCGCGCCATAACAGGACAAAATTCAATTTTTTTTGTCCGTCTTTGATGCGCGGCGGAGCAGATTGCGTACCGCCTTGTCGGCGCGATCTTTCCGGCTTGGGGCGGCCATCCTCACGCTTGGACCTGTTTTGGGAACATTGCTGCGGGTTTGACAAAAATCATCTATCATAAAATACCATATGATGTCACATTCTATCACGATTCGCGATCCACATAGAAACCGCGACCACAACCCGGGAGAAGCTATGATGACGACTAAACCCTACGGGCTGCCGTTTGGCGCCTTGGCACTGGCACTGAGCGTCCCACTTGTGGGCATGTCGGAGCTTGCAACGAGCTCTGCCGCCTGGGCGCAGGACGCGCCGCGCATCTGTGTCAGCTGGCGCCACTTTCAGGAAGAGCGCTGGAAGATCGACGAAGCTGGCATGCGCTCGGTGCTCGACCCGGTCGGTGCCGCTTATGTCAGCGCCGACGCACAATCCGACCCGCAAAAACAGGTTGCCGACATCGAGGGCCTGCTGACGGGCGGCTGCACCGTGCTGATCGTGCTGGCGCAAGACAGCAAAGCCGTGCTTCCGGCAATTGACGCGGCAGTGGCGCAGGGTGTGCCGGTGGTGGCCTATGATGCGCCGGTTGATACCAAGGATGCGCTTTTTGTGTCATTCGATAACGTGGCCGTGGGCCGTCTGATGGCTGAGGCAATGGTGGCCGCGCAGCCGACGGGCAACTATGCGCTGATCGAGGGGGATGCGGCGCATTCGATCGTCAACATCTTCCGGTCCGGCCAGATGCAGGTGCTGCAGCCGCTGATCGACAAGGGGGACATCAAGATCGTGGCCCAACAGAACATCCAGAACTGGAACCCGGATCTGGCGCAACAGGCGGTTGAGCAGATCCTGACCCAACAGGCGAACGCGGTCGATGCTGTGCTGGCGATGAACGACGGCATGTCCACCGGCGCGGCTGCGGCCCTGGCCTCGCAAGCCTTGCTTGGAAAGGTGGCGCTTTCTGGTCAGGATGGCGACCGCGTGGTGCTGAACCGGATTGCCAAGGGCGAGCAGACGGTAACGATCTGGAAGAACGCTTACGCCCTA
The DNA here is from genome assembly GCA_964202815.1 of Stagnihabitans sp. Lineage (GTDB taxonomy): Bacteria > Pseudomonadota > Alphaproteobacteria > Rhodobacterales > Rhodobacteraceae > Stagnihabitans. The sequence goes on from CAXNKP010000064.1 coordinate 1,789, forward strand.
GGCGCTGCGGCCGCTCAAGCCGCGCTTGACCTTGCGGCAAAGACAGCGGTTCCAGGAGAGGTCACCTTCACGACAGAATCCGGGGCAAGCCAACCTGCGCTGTTGCTGGACCCGGTCGCGGTGACCCGCGACAATCTTGGTGTGGTGGTCGATGCGGGGTGGATCCCCAAAGATGTGCTTTGCGCCGGTGTCACCGAGAACGTCCCGGAGGCCTGCAAGTAAGATGCGTGCGCTTCGCGCAATGACACTTGGCCGCGGTGGCGGCACACCTAACGGACCAGCCGGGATCGATTCCCGGCTGGTCGGTATGTTGGGAATACTTGGCCTTGTCTGGATTATCTTGGAACTGCTCACAGGCGGGACGTTCTTGTCCGCGCGCAACCTTTACAACCTGTCGGTTCAGGTCACTGTGGTTGCGATCATGACGACCGGCATGGTCTTGCTAATTGTAGGGCGCCAGATAGACCTTTCGATCGGATCGCTTCTTGGCTTTCTCAGCGTCGCGGGCGCGATGACGCAGACCCGTCTGCTGCAAGTCGACGATGCCCAGACCTGGTGGCTGGCGCTGGCCGCCATGCTTGTCGCGGGGGCCGCTGTTGGTGCTGTTCAGGGCGCACTGGTGGCCTATGCCAATATACCGGCTTTCGTCGTTACTCTGGGCGGGCTCTTGTTCTTTCGAAATGCTGCCTATTTCATCAATCAGGGCGAAACCATTGCCCCGCTCAACGAAACCTTCCAGCGTCTTGGCGGCGGCACCGGCGGGGCCATCGGCCCAACCTGGAGCTGGGTCTTTTGCGTGGCAGCGCTGTGTTTTGTTCTTTGGCTGGCGGTGTTGCGGCGCAGGCGGCAGAGGCGCTTTGGGCTTGTGCCCCGCGCGCTTTGGCTGGATGTGGCGCTGACCTCTGCTTCCGCTTTGGCGGTTGTAGCCTTCACAATGGTGATGAACGGCTACAGCAACCCCAAGACCGGGGCTCCCATGGGTGTTCCGGTGCCGGTGATCGTGCTGATTGGCGTGGTGGGGGCGATGTCGGTGCTGGCACAGCGCACCCGCTTTGGAAGCCATCTCTTTGCCTACGGGGGAAACCCCGAGGCGGCCAAGCTGGCCGGTGTGGACACGCGGTTTCTCATCTTGCGGACGTTCGCGCTCATGGGTCTGCTGTGCGGGCTGGCCGCTGCGATCATCTCGGCACGGCTGAACGCTGGGGCCTCGGCCACTGGCACGATGCTGGAGCTTTCGGTCATCGCAGCGGCGGTGATCGGGGGGACGTCCCTAGCAGGCGGGGTCGGCAGGATCTCGGGCGCCGTCCTTGGAGCTTTGTTCATGCAAAGCCTTGAGTCGGGGATGATCCTGCTTGGCATATCCTCGCCGCTGCAGAAAATGGTCCTTGCCTTGGTGCTGATCCTCGCGGTCTGGGTCGATCATCGGGCGCGAAAAGTGGTGGTGACATGACGGCGTTTCGAATTGATGCCCATGTCCATCTCTGGCGGCTTTCGCGCGGCGACAACATGTCGCTGTCGCCCGCCATGGGGCCAATATGGCGCGACATGGAGCCGGACCAACTTGTGCCGCGCATGGCATTGGCAAATGTCGGGCGCGTAATCGCCGTACAGGCGGCCGAGACGCTGGCCGAGACGCTGTTTCTCGTTGGGCTCTCTCGGCGGTATCCGATGATCGCGGGCGTTGTTGCCTGGGTTGAACCGGGCAGCCCCGCCATCGTCGAGGAATGCGCGGCGCTGGCCTGCCTTCCCGTCGTCAGGGGCGTGCGCCCGATCCGTGACGACAACCGCTCAATCGCCTGGATGCTTGACGCCCGACTTGAGCGAGGCTGGCGGGCGCTGGCGGATAGCGGGCTGTCGCTTGACATTCTGGTGCAGGATTGGCGCGAGATTCCACTTGCTGCCCTGCTGGCGCAGCGATTGGCCCCGCTGTCGGTGATCCTCGACCATTGCGGCAAGCCTGATGTCGCGGGCGGGCAGTTCGCGCCTTGGGCTGCGATGATCGCGCAGATCGCGGCCTTAGGCAATGTTTCGTGCAAGCTGTCGGGCCTGATGAACTGTGCCGCACTCGGCGCGACCGCCTCAGATGTGGCACCCTACGCGAACCATGTGATCGACAGTTTCGGCGCGGATCGCGTGATGTGGGCCAGCGACTGGCCGCCGCTTGACCTTGCCTCGGACTACGCCAACTGGGTTCAGGTCTGCGACAATCTTGTGGCCTTGCGTCCTAAGGCCGAACGGGAGGCGATCCTTGCGGGCACTGCCGCCCGCATCTACCGCCTGCCCCCCGAACGAGAGACCGCATCATGACAGTACCCCAGACCATTGGTTTTATCGGCGCAGGGCTGATGGGCCACGGTGCAGCAAAGCACCTTATTCTGAAGGGCGGGCACCGGCTGGCGGTGCTGGGCCACCGCAACCGTTCTCCGGTAGACGACCTCTGCGCGCTGGGCGCGCGCGAGGCTGCCGACCCTGCCGATGCGGCGGCAGGTGCCTCGGTCGTGTTCCTTTGCCTGCCCTCCTCGGCCGAGGTCGAGGCGGTCGTCGAAGGTCCGCGCGGCCTGCTAGCCGCCATGGCAGCCGGGTCTGTGCTCGTCGACATGACGACTGCCGACCCGACCGTGACACGGCGCCTAGGCGAACGGCTGTCTGACGGCGGCATAAGGATGCTGGATGCGGCACTTGGACGCACCCCGAAAGAGGCCGAGGAAGGCCGCCTGGCGACCTATGTCGGTGGGCCTGCCGACCTTCTTGCCGAGATACGCCCGCTACTGGACTGTTTTGCCGACACGATCGTGCATTGTGGTGCGCTTGGGGCGGGAACCACCTGCAAACTTGTCAACAACTCCGTCACCATCGGCATGGCCACCTTGATCGCCGAGGCTTTTGTCACCGCAGCGCGCGCCGGGGTTGATACGGGCGCGCTGGCCGATGTGCTGGGGGCGGGCGGAGCCGACGGTCGGATGTGGCGGATGATCGAGCCTTGGGTGCGCGCGGGCGACGACAGCCACCTGCGCGGGCCGCTGCGCATCGCCGCCAAGGACCTGCGCAGCTACGGCCGCGTGGCCGAGGCCGCGGGATCCGCAATCCCGGTCGCACAGGCAGCATCACAGGTGCTGCGGCTGGCGCTGAACCAGGGGCACGCAGAAGTTTATCTTTCGGCGCTTGGCGGGGTACTGGCTGGGCTGAACGGAACTGCGATCCGCCACCCCGAGGGGACCGCACCATGACCCGACTGATCAACGCCGATACCCTTAAAACGCTGGTCAGGGCAATCTTCCGGGCGGCGGGAAGTGGCGAGGATGAGGCACGCGATGTGGCCGAGCATCTCGTTGCTGCGAATCTGGTGGGCCATGATTCCCACGGCGTGCTGCGCGTGTCAAAATACATCGACTGGCTCGGACGGGGCGAGGTTGTGGCGAATGCGCCAGTGGCGTTGGTGGTGGACCGTGGCGCCTTGGCCCTGCTGGACGGCGGCTTTGGCTACGGCCAAGTGGTCGGGCTTCGTGCAATGGAAGAGGCGACAGCCCGTGCCGCGCAACATGGTTTCGCGCTGGTCGCCATCCGCAACGCGGGCCATCTGGGGCGGATCGGTGCCTGGGCCGAAAAACTGGCCGAGGCGGGGTTGGTCTCGGTCCATTTCGTCAACACCTCGGGCTATGGCATCCTTGTCGCGCCGCATGGCGGCAGTGACCGCAGGCTTTCGGCCAATCCGGTGGCGGCAGGGGCGCCCAACCCGGCAGGCGCGCCCTATGTGCTGGATATGGCCACATCGATGATCGCCGAGGGCAAGATCCAGATCGCACGCAACAAGGGTGAGGCCCTGCCGCCCGGCGCGGTGCTTGACGGGGCTGGCCGCCCAACAACCGATCCTGCGGCCTTCTACGGCCCGCAGCCCGGGGCCATTTTGCCGTTCGGCGGGCATAAAGGATCGGGCTTATCCTTTTTTTGCGAGGTGTTGGCCGGATCGCTGACCGGCGGGCACGCCAGCAACCCGCAAAGCCCGACAGCGGGGCGGCTGGTCAACAACATGTTGACCATGGCCTTCGACCCTGCTGCTTTCGGCCAGATATCGGGCTTTGACGCAGACCTTTTGGCCTTGACAGCTTGGGTCAAGGCTTCGCCCCCGGCCGACCCCGGCGGTGTCGTCTTGCTGCCCGGAGAGGTCGAAGCCACCACGCGCGACCGACGCCTGCGCGAAGGTATCCCGATCGACGACATCACCTGGAGCGCCCTTGCCCAGGCCGCCCGTGGGCTTGGCGTTTCGCTTCCAGAACTGGAGACCCGCGATGCGTGACAACCCCCTGAAGCAAAGCTTGCTATCCGGCCAGACGGCCTATGGCATCATGGCTGCCGAATTCCTGACCCCGGGTTTTTCAACCATATCGGCTCAGGCGGGGGCGCAGTATGTCATCTTCGACGGCGAACATGGTGGCTTCGGCCTTGACACGCTAAAGGCGCAGTTCGCTTTTGCACGGGGCGCGGGGCTGGTGCCGCTGGTGCGCGTGCCGGGCCATGCCTACCACCTGATCGCGCCGATGCTGGACGCCGGGGCCATGGGGATCATGGAGCCTATGGTGGAAACGCCCGAACAGGCGGCAGTACTCGCCGCCTGGTGCCGCTATCGGCCCGAAGGTCGCCGTGGCGTGGGCTTCACCGTGGCGCATGACGACTACGGGATGCAGGCCGTGCCCCCGCGCATGGCGGCGGCCAACGACCGAACGCTTGTCATAGCCCTTGTGGAAAGCGTGCGCGGGATCGGCAACATCGAGGCGATCATGGCAACCCCGGGCATCGACCTCGGTTGGCTTGGTCATTACGATCTGACCGATTCCATGGGCATCACGGCGCAGTTCGACGACCCGAATTTTACCATTGCCGTAGAACGCTTCCTCGCCGCCTGTGCCGCGGCCGGAAAGCCTGCAGGCATTGTCGGCACCAGCGTTAAGATGGTTCGAGACTGGCGCGCGCGCGGCTTTCGCTGCCTGTGCTACGGCACGGATGTGTCGGTGTTCCAGACAGCGCTGCGCGATGCGCTCGCAGAGCTGCGGGCCGACGAGGCATGACCGTGAGGGCCGATGCCGCAGCCTCTGCACTGCTTTCGGCCGAACGCCGTGGGGAGCGGCTGGATGGGCTGCCCGCAACGCTGCGGCCTGCCACTCTTGCCGAGGGCCATGCCATTCAGGACGCCTTTGCAAGAGAGTGGGGAGCGCCTGTCGCGGGCTGGAAGATCGGGGCCACCAGTGCTGGCGGGCGGGCCATGTTGGGCGTGGATGGCCCGGTTTATGGTCGGCTTTTCACTGATCGCCTTTTCGCGCCCGGTGACGAAGTGCCGCTTGCGGCCACTGCGATCGGGGTTATGGAGGTGGAAATGGCCTTCACCTTCGGTCGCGCAATTGTGCCGCGCGACGATGGATGGACGCGCGATGCTGTAATGGATGCAATAGATGCGCTGCATGTCGCGGTGGAACTGCCACAGACGCGCTTTAAGCAACTGGGCACGGCTGGCGTCTTGCAGATCACGGCTGACAATGCCTGCGGCGGCAGTCTGATCCTCGGCGCGCCGCTTCCCCTGCGGCTCTGGCGCGACCGCGATCTCGCCGCAATCAGGGGGCGGATCGGGGTTGCCGGGGCCGAGGCCGCCGTGGGGATGGGCGCAAATGTCTTGGGTCACCCGCTCGATGCGCTGCTTTGGCTGGTCCGCGCTGTCACTGGACGCGGCATGACCATCGCCGAGGGCCAGGTGGTGTCCACCGGCTCGATCACGCCGCCGCCGCGCGTATATCGGGGCGCGCATGTCCTTGCAGAACTTGGCGAAATTGGGCAAGTTCGATTCACGGTCGTTTGAAGGCCAGAATTTCAAGGGCGAGAATAAGGAATACCATCCGTGGGAAAAACCCGCCGCGTCGAACTGATTCCCGCCCAGCGGCGTGCTTTGGTGCTAGAACACATCCGGTTGAAGGGTTCGGCATCGATCCTGGAACTGGCAGCGGGCATCGGGGCATCGGCCTCGACCATCCGGCGTGATCTTGAGGAGTTGGAGCGCAAGGGCTATCTTGAGCGGGCGCATGGTGGCGCTCTGCTACAGCGGACCACCAGCCCAACCTTCGAACCGGAGGCGGATATCGCCGCTGAGTTCTCACGCGCCCAAAAACACGCCATCGGGGCTGCGGCCGCCGCGATGATCGCGCCGGGCGAGGCGGTGATCTTCGACAGTGGCTCGACCGTGATGGAGGCGGCGCGGGCGGCGGCGCAACGAAACCTGCCGCTGACAGCGGTTACCAACGACCTTGCCGCAGGGCAGATCCTGGCGGGCGCTGACCGTATCCACGTCGTGATGCTGGGCGGCACCATCCGGCCGGGTTCGCTGACGGTGACGGGCGAACCCGTGCAGAACTTCCTCAAATCGCTCAGCGCCAACGTGGCCCTCATCGGCATCCATGCAGTCTCGGGCGGCTACCTTTCAGAGACAACGCTGGAAATCGCCTCGATGAAACGGGCGATGATCGCGGCGGCACGGCGTGTCATCCTTTTGGCCGATGCCACGAAGCTTTCGCACAGCGCTTTTTGTCGCGTCTGCGAGGTCACTGCGGTGCATGTGCTGATCACCGACAACCGCGCCGACCCCGCCGATCTCGACCAGTTTCGTGATGCGGGGGTCGAGGTTCACGTCCTAGATGTGCCAGCAGATCCCCGATGATGCCGCCGGCAATCCTTGCAGATGACCTGACAGGGGCGCTGGACACCGCCGCCCAGTTCACTGGCCGATGGGGTGCCATCGCGGTACACCTGAGCACGACAGGTGGGGGCAGCACAGGAGGGATGAGCACGGAAGGGCTACATCTTCCACCCTGCGCTGTCAGCAGCGAGACACGCGACCTGACCAGCGCGCAAGCGATCCCACGCGCACTCGCGGCAGCCAGATCAATCCTGGGCGGTGTAACTTTCCGCAAGATCGACAGCCTGCTGCGTGGACCCTGGGCTGCGG
>CAXNKP010000065.1:0-8734 GCA_964202815.1 Stagnihabitans sp.
GCCGAGATGATCGAGCGGCTGGAGTGGGAGGTGGATCAGCTTTTGCGTGCCAGCGAGGGCCAAGACGAACGCCTTTCTGACGCCGCAGAAATGGCCCGCACTGCCGCCAGTGACCTTGGCGCACGCGAAGGCGATTTGGCCCAAGCCACCGAAGACGCCGCCCGTTTGGCCGCACGCCACCAATCGGCGGAACGCTTGGTAGCAGACAACCGCAAAGCCTTGGACCGGTTGCAAGATGAAGCCGCACGGGCAGACGCTGCCGTGCAAATAGCCCAAGATGCCCTAGCCACCGCGTCGGAAACTGCCGAGGCCACAAACGAGGCACAAGAAGATGCCCTTGGCATGGCCGAGGCCGCCGAAGAGGCGCTGATTTGCGCCGAAGAGGCCCGAGCCACCGTCCAAGCCCTTGAAGCCGAGGCGCGCGCCGTCAGGTCTGGGGCCGAGGGCGAGGCGAACGCCTTGCGCGCCGAAGTCGCAGCCCTTGCCCGCCTTGTGCAGCGCGAGGCGCAGGCGGGTCAGCAATTGCTGGACCAGCTAGAGGTAGAGCCGGGCTATGAGGCAGCGCTTGGTGCTGCCTTTGCTGATGACCTGCGCACGGCCGAAGTGGTGGGGCAGGCCGGATCAGGCTGGGTGCAGCTTGACGCCTTTGATCCGGCCCAGCCCTTGCCACAGGGGGCAGCGCCCTTGGCCCGCCATGTCGGTGCCCCCGAAGTGCTGGCGCGGCGGCTGTCGCAGACAGGCTTGGTGGAAGCCGCTGATGGCCCGCGCCTGCAAGCGCGGCTTGACCCCGGGCAAAGGCTGGTCAGCCGCGAGGGGGATCTGTGGCGTTGGGACGGGTTTCGGGCGGCGGCGGCAGATGCTCCATCAGCCGCGGCGGCGCGGCTGCGGCAGTTGAACCGGCTGGTGCAAGTGAAACGCGATCTGGAAGAGGTTTCCGCCAAAGCCTTCGGCGCGGCGCAAGCCCATGAGGCGCTGCAAACTAGGCTGGCCGATGCCGCCCGCGCCGATCAACTGGCCCGCGATCAGCGGCGCAAAGCCGACCAACGGGCAACAGAAGCCAACCGCGCCGCCGCGCGCGCCGAGGGCGAAAGCTCCATCGCTGCGGGTCGGCTGGAAGCAGCCCTTGCCGCCGTGGCGCGCTATGGCGACGATGCAACCCTCGCCCGCGACCGTCTGGTTGAGGCTGAGGCGGGGCTGCAGGTTTTGGGCAATTTGGTGGAAGCGCGGGCCTTGGTAGAGGATATGCGCCAAACCGTCGAAGGCGCGCGCATCGCCATGATGATCCAGCGCGCTGCCCATGACGAGCTAAAGCGCGAGGGCGAGGCACGGGTGCGGCGGCGGCAAGAGGCCTTCAAGGAACTGTCAGGCTGGAAGCATCGCCAAGACACCGCCACCAAACGCAGCCTTGAGCTGACCGAGCGGCGGCAAGAGGCGGAAGACGACTTGGCCGAGGCCATGGCCCTGCCCGAAGAGCTCGAAGCCCGCCGCGACGATCTGGCAGAGGCCATCGCCACAGCCGAAAATCGCCGGGTTCTTTCGGCAAGCGCCTTGGCCGAAGCCGAAGGCCTGCTGCGCCAGGCCCAAGATGCCGAGCGCGATGCCGAACGCAGCGCCAGCGTAGCCCGTGAAGCCCGTGCCCGCGCCGAGGTGCAGCAAGACGCCGCCCGCGCCGCCGTGATCCAAGCCGCTGAACGCATCGCCGAAGACCTAGGTGCCACGCCTGATCAGCTTTTGGACACATTGGGCTTTGACCCCGACCGGATGCCTGATGCCGAAGCCTTGGAGACGGATGTGAACCGCCTGAAACGCCAGCGCGAGGCTTTGGGGGCGGTAAACCTGCGCGCCGAAGAGGATGCCAAGGCGGTGTCGGGCGAATATGACGCGCTGGTGGCCGAAAAGATCGACCTTGAAGAGGCAATCAAGAAACTGCGCGCCGGAATCGCGGGGCTGAACCGCGAGGGGCGCGAGCGCCTTTTGACGGCCTTTGAACAGGTCAACGCCAATTTCGCCACGCTGTTCACCCACCTGTTTGGCGGGGGTGAGGCGCGGTTGGTCATGGTGGAAAGTGATGATCCGTTAGAGGCGGGGCTAGAGATCATGTGCCAGCCCCCGGGCAAGCGGCTGTCGACCCTGTCACTGCTGTCGGGCGGGGAACAAACGCTTACCGCGCTTGCCCTGATCTTCGGCGTCTTTCTGGCCAATCCCGCCCCGATCTGCGTGCTGGACGAGGTGGACGCGCCCTTGGATGACGCCAATGTCACCCGCTTTTGCGACCTGATGGACGAAATGCGCCGCAGGACGGAAACGCGCTTTTTGGTCATCACCCACCACGCCGTCACGATGAGCCGGATGGACCGTCTGTTTGGGGTGACCATGGCAGAGCAGGGCGTCAGCCAACTGGTCAGCGTCGATTTAAACCGTGCGGCGGCGATGGTGGGCTAGGCGGTTACTCTTTACCCAAAGACAGGGTGTGCTCACGCAGCCACGCCAGAAAACCGCGCGGGTTGCCCTTCCACTTGTCCAATTCGGCAGCCGACAGGGGCAAGCCGACATGTGGCCGCTGCGGCTTGAACAGCGCACGGCGAATTTCGTGAAGCAACAAGCCCTGCCGCAGCGTAGCCGCCAATTTGTTGGCGATTTGATAAGCGCGCGAGTTTTGCCCGGTAAAATGAATCGGCAGGATCGCAGCGCCCGACTTGGCGATCATCTTATGGGTGAACACGTTCCATTCCGCCTCAATCGCGGGGCCAAACCACGTTTCAGAAGAGGCAACCTTACCGGCAGGAAACAGAATCACCACCCCCCCCGCCGCCAAATGCGCCATGGTCAAGTCGCGCATCTGCAAGCCCAATTCGCGCGAGTTTTCTTCATGCGGGAAGGGAACAGGGATCATGAACTCTTCAATTTCAGGAATCCCCGTCAACAGGCTACGCGTCAGTATGCGAAAATCTGGCCGCACTCGGCTGACCAATTCGCCCATGATCATGCCATCAACCAAGCCGTGGGGATGGTTTGCTACTACCACAACCGCCCCTGTTTTGGGAATGCGGGCGATTTCTTCCGGCGGGGTGTCAATGCGAATACCCATATGGGCCACGGCTTTGGACCAAAAGGTCACACCCACCGGCGCGCCGGATTTTTCAAAGCTGCGGATCATTTGCAGCAGTTTGACCTTGGCGGTGATCCATTCGATGGCACGAATCGTGACAACCTTGGCTGGATTGGTGAAGGTTCCTGCGTAAGACAGGCGGCGCATGTCGTACTTATTGGCCACCTCTACCTTGCGGACAGCCTTCGCCAGCACCACAGGCTTGGTTATTTGCGTTTGCGTCACGAGCCGTCCGCCTTCCTTTGCCAACCGCTTAGCGGTCTTCGCCAAAGCGATCGGCCACCAATTTGGTCAGCGCCATTCCAAGCGCCTCGGCCTGAGGGCCACTTGTCTCTACTTCAATAGTGGTTCCGCGAGAGGCTGCCAACATCAAAAGCCCCATGATGCTGTCACCCGACACCGTCATGCCCTCGCGCGTCACTTGAGCGCTTGCGTCAAACTCTTCCACCACCTCGACAAATTTGGCCGAAGCGCGAGCGTGCAGGCCTTTTTCATTCACGATCAAAAGCGAAAGCTGGGCCATCTGTCAGGCCCCCACGCCCAGATCAAGGCTGTTGATATATTTTCGGCCTGCTTCCAAGGCCGCAGCCACCGCTTCGTTGACGGGCAAGGCGCGCGATTTGGCCAGTTTGATCAACATGGGCAGATTGGCGCCATAAAGGATCCGGCGCTCTGACCCGGCACACCCTGCCATCAGCGACAGATTTGACGGCGACCCGCCGAACATATCCGTCACCACGACCACGCCTTCGCCATGGTCAACAGCATTTGCGGCAGCGCAGATTTCGGCCTGCTTCTTGGCACGATCACAATCATCTTCAATCGAGATGGCCTGCATATCGCTTTGCTTGCCCACAACGTGTTCAACGGCCAAAAGATACTCTCTGGCCAGCCCCCCGTGTGCGACGATGACAACTCCGATCACCCGCGACCTACCCCTGTTTCGCCATTCATCCCATCTGGTATCAACGAGATTCCTCGCCGTTCCAGTTCTCGATGACGTTTTGACACCTGCCAGCCTACTTCTGCAAGCACTTTGGCCAATTTTTCTGCAACTGCAACAGAACGGTGCTGTCCGCCGGTGCAGCCAAAGCCGATCGTCAGATGGGCTTTGCCTTCTTGCAACTGGGCGGGAAGCAAAATGAAGAGCATTTCTTGCAGTTTTTCAAAGAAAGCGTCAAAATTCGCGTCAGCTTGCACAAAGGCCGAAACGTCCGAATCTCTGCCATCTTTGTAGCGTAATGCCGGCACCCAGTGGGGATTGTCCAAGAATCGGCAGTCGAACACCATGTCGACACCGCGCGGCAATCCGCGTTTGTAGCTGAAACTTTGAACCGAAATGGCCAGGCGCGACTCTGTCCCCTTGGCGAACCAGTGCGATATCTCAGCCTTAAGATCATGGGGCGACAGGTCTGACGTGTCGATCAGGTGATCAGCCCGCGCCCGAATGGGCACCAGAAGGTCAATCTCACGGTCAATCCCCTCGCTGGGGGAAAGGGCTTCGGCCAAGGGGTGGCGGCGTCGGGTTTGGCTGTAGCGGCTTTGCAAGATACCTGCGGCGCAATCCAGATACAAAACTTCAAGGATGACTCGCTCATCCTGGGTCAGCCGGTCAATCAGTTCTATCGCGGCGGCGGTGCTGAAATCGCGGTTGCGCACGTCAAGACCCAAAGCGATCGGACGGTCTAGCGGCGGGCCGTCGATGACGCGCGGGATCAAGCTAAGCGGCAGATTGTCAATCACCTCGTAGCCTAAGTCTTCCAAGGCATGAAACGCCGTTGACCGGCCAGCCCCAGACGGGCCGGTTACCAGCACAAGGTGGTGAAAGCTTAGGCTTTCTGCAAGGTCGGTCATTGGATCAAACTTGGGCCGTCCGTCAAGCACCCCGGATCGTTTTAAGATAGCACAGAATGGCCGCAGGAAAATGGGCCTGCGGGACGCACAGCACCAAAGGCCGACTTATCCCCAGAAGACTGATCTGCCGTTCCGGCGGCAGGCGGTTGGTTTCGGTCTGATCCAGATCGACGACCAGCACGATTTCGGTTTGGGGCACAAAGGGAACGCGCAGCAAACCTAGGCCACGCGCCTCGATCAGGCCTTGTATCGTCGCCGGAGGGCGGGCGGTCAGAACATCGGCCTCGGCCAGCAATTCGGTGCGGTCGTCTGACACCAGATCAGCGCCATAAGCCATCAGTTGCAAAGCCAGCGCGGATTTGCCCGCGCCCGACGGACCCATGATCAACACACCGCGGCCCTGCCAGGCGATGCAACTGGCGTGCAGAACCTGCGCCTTCATACCGGCAGGCCGACCACAAAGCGCGCGCCCAAAGGCGTGGCGCGCGGATCGGCGCCGTCAGCGTGGATGTTTTCGGCCCAGATCACGCCGCCATGCGCCTCGACGATCTGTTTTGAGATGGCAAGGCCAAGGCCGGAGTGATTGCCAAAGTCACTATCGGGCCGCTCGGAGTAAAACCGCTGAAACACCTTGGTCAGCGCCTGTTCCGGAATGCCTGGCCCGGTATCCTCGACCACGACCAGCACTCGATTGTCGCGCCTGCGGGCCCAAATGCGCACCGCATCGCCCGCGGTGCAAAAGGAAATCGCGTTGGTGATCAGGTTGACAAACACCTGCGCCAAGCGTGCTTCGATCCCCACAAGGGTCAAGGATTGATCGGGAAAGTCGGTGATCAGATCGACACCTTTCCATTGCGCCTGCGTGGCCAGATGTTCTGCTAGGTTCACCAAGGTTTTGCGCAGATTGAACGCCTCTTCCTCTTCCTTAACCAGATCAGAGTCGAGACGCGAAGCGGCAGAAATGTCGCTGACCAATCGATCCAACCGGCGCACGTCATGTTCGATAACGTCCAAAAGCTTTTCACGGTGTTCCACTTTGCTTACCATGCGCAAAGAGCCCACGGCTGACCGCAAACTGGCAAGGGGGTTTTTGATTTCATGGCTGACATCGGCGGCGAAATGTTCGTTGGCGTCGATTCTGTCGCAAAGGGCCGTGACCATACCGCGAAGGGCCACCGACAGGCGGCCAATTTCATCCGGTCGCGCAGACAGGTCGGGAATCCAGACCCGACCGGGCGCAATGGTGCGCCCGCCAGGAACGCGGCCCATCTCGGCCGCCGCTGCCAAGGCTGCCAAGGGCCGTGTAATCGCCGTCGCCAAGACCAGTGACAGGGCAATGCACACAACACCCGCAGCGCCAAAGACAAGCCATAACTGCCACGGCCCCAACCGCAGCGGATGAAAGGCCAAAATCCCGCCCATAACGACCAAAAGCACCACCAAATTGGCCAGAACGATTTGACCCGCCAAGGGCACGCGCGTCAAAGACAGGCGGGCCGCGCGCGCAACGGTTCTGTTTGCCCGTACTTGCGGCCTTTTGGGCGTATTCTCTTGGAAAATCGCGGTCATTCTTCGATATAGCGATAACCAATGCCATAAAGCGTTTCAATGGCATTAAAGCTGTCATCCACCACGCGCATCTTCTTGCGCAAACGCTTGATGTGGCTATCAATCGTGCGGTCGTCGACATAGACCTGATCGTCATAGGCCACATCCATCAACTGCTCGCGGCTTTTCACAAAGCCCGGCCGCTGCGCCAAAGTTTGCAGCAACATAAACTCGGTGACGGTCAGGGCGACTTCTTGCCCTTTCCATTCAACGGCGTGGCGCAAAGGGTCCATCCGCAGATGGCCGCGTTCCAGCACCCGAATGTCATCCAGATTGGCCAGTTCAGCGGCAGGGCTTGGGTCTTGGCGGCGCAGCAGCGCGCGAATGCGTTCCAGTAAAATGCGCTGACTGAAGGGCTTTTTCACATAATCATCTGCCCCCATGCGCAGACCCAAAACCTCGTCAATCTCGTCATCTTTTGAACTGAGAAAGATCACCGGGATCCGCGTTTTGACGCGCAGGCGCTGCAAAAGATCCATCCCGTCCATGCGCGGCAGTTTGACATCCAGCACTGCCATGTCTGGCATCCGACGGCTAAAGGCATCTAGCGCGGATTGGCCGTCGTTATAGGTTTCAACCTCAAAACCTTCCGATTCCAGCGTCATAGCCACAGAGGTCAGAATGTTGCGATCATCATCTACAAGCGCAATCCGTGCCATATTCAGGGTCCTATCTATCCATTCGGTCTTACTCACAGCAATGATCTGTTCTTTCGGGTACATTTACAACCCTTAAGTTAATACTTTGTGGCTTTTTCGTGCCTCATTCCAACGATTTTGGAAAAAATGCAACAGACTTCGGGGCCTGCTGCATTTGGTTGCGCTAACCGCGGGATGGTTGCGCTAACGCGCCAAATCAGCGCTTTTCGCGTTTTAAATCTGCATGTTATAGAGGCTTTGCACAGCTTCTATCGGCCGGGAGTATGTGCGGCGGCTGTTTGGCCGACCGTAAGGGTTGAAATCATGGGAATCGCCCTCAGGCGATGATGGGAGCTTGCGGAATGAAGGACGGACGCGTGAATCCGGCCATGCGGCTGGAGCATCAGGGTATTTCGGGGCTGGGGCGCATTTATTACAACCAGATCGAGCCCACCTTGGTGAGCGCCGCCGTGCAGCGCGGCGAGGGCAAACTTGGCCTTGGCGGGGCGTTTTTATGCGAAACGGGGCGTTTCACCGGGCGGTCGCCCAACGACAGGTTCGTGGTGCGCTCGCCGTCGGTCGAAGGCGACATCTGGTGGGAAAACAACGCCGCCATGACGCCCGCAGCTTTTGACGTGCTTTACACCGATATGCTGGCCCATATGCAGGGCCGCGATTACTTTGTGCAGGACCTTTACGCAGGGGCTGACCCGATCCACCGCGTTGATCTGCGCATGGTCACCGAACTTGCGTGGCATGGCCTGTTCATCCGCCACCTGCTGCGCCGTCCTGACCGATCCGAATTGGACAACTTTTCCCCCGATTGGACCGTGATCAACTGCCCCTCGTTCAAGGCCGATCCGGCGCGCCACGGTTGTCGCAGCGCAACAGTGATTGCCCTGAACTTCGACCGAAAGCTGATATTGATCGCCAACACCGCCTATGCGGGCGAGAATAAGAAGGCGGTTTTCACCCTGCTCAACTACCTTTTGCCGCAAAAGGGCGTGATGGCCATGCATTGCAGCGCCAACCCTGCCATCGGCAATCCGGTCGACACGGCGGTGTTCTTTGGCCTGTCGGGCACGGGCAAGACCACGCTGTCAGCCGACCCGTCGCGCACGTTGATTGGCGATGATGAACACGGATGGAGCGATCGGGGCACCTTTAACTTTGAAGGCGGGTGTTACGCCAAAACCATCGACCTGTCGGCTCAGGCCGAACCCGAGATTTTCGCCACCACGCACCGCTTTGCGACCGTGGTGGAAAACATGGTCTATGACCCCGAAACGCTGGACCTTGATTTTGAAGATGACAGCCTGACCGCCAACACCCGCTGCGCCTATCCGCTGGACTATATCTCGAACGCTTCAGCTACTGGGTTGGGGGGGCACCCCAAGCATGTGGTGATGCTGACCTGCGATGCCTTTGGCGTCTTACCCCCCATTGCGCGGCTTAGTCCCGCACAGGCGATGTATCACTTTTTGTCGGGCTTCACGTCGAAAGTCGCGGGGACAGAGCGGGGGGT
>CAXNKP010000066.1:0-8730 GCA_964202815.1 Stagnihabitans sp.
TCAGCGCTTTATCCAGACGATGGGGCCACAGTTGTGGCCTTTGCGCGGTTTGGCGAAGGCCAAAGGCTGCGCCTGATCGGGCCGGGAATCGAGACATCCGTCGAGATCACCTTGGGCGGGCTTGTCCCCGGCCTTTGGGCCTTGCGGGCAGCACGGTCCCGTTATCCTGCGGGGTTTGATATGTTCTTCATCTGCGGCACTTCTGTCATCGGACTGCCGCGCTCCACTTTGATTGAGGTGCTGTGATGGCCTATGTCGCAACACGGGGTGGTGCGCGCGCCATTGACCAAGCCGAACGGCTCTACCGCGCCGAATTGGGCCAGATCGACGCCACCCGCGTCGATGCCGTGCGCCGCGCTTTGCCGATGCTGATTGATCGGGTGATGGGCGAGGCGTCGCTGTACGAACCTGACCTTGCCGCTTTGGCGCTGGCACAGGCGGGCGGCGATCTTTACGAAGCGGTGCTGTTGTTGCGCGCTTGGCGCACGACCCAACCGCGTTTGGCCATTGCTGAACCTGTTCGCCAAGAACAGTTATTCACCCACCGCCGCATCTCGGCCGCGTTCAAGGATATTCCGGGCGGGCAAATCCTTGGACCAACGCTGGATTATGCGCACCGCTTGTTGGCAACCGATGTGCTTCAAGGCCGCCCCTTCACCCCTGCGCCCGTGACCCCTGCGGCGACCGCTGCGCCTGCGCATCAACCTTCGCTTGCGGCATGGCAAAAGGCGCAGGGCTTGGTGGCTGACCCCGCGCGCACCGATGTCGCCCCCGACGCCATCCCCGACCTGACGCGCGAGCCGCTGCTTTTCCCAGCCAAACGCGCCCATACCCTGCAAAGCCTTGCGCGCGCTGATACTGGCGGCATGCTGACGCTGGGCTATGCCGCGATGCGCGGCTATGGCAACGCCCATCCGACTGTCAACGAACTGCGTCTGGCCGAGGCCGAGGTGCGCGTGACCCACCCGCGCGGCACGGTGTTTTCGGCAGGCCGTGTCAAAGTCAGTCAGGCCGAGGTGACATCAAAGGGCAAATCCGGCCAGCTTAGCCTTGGCTTTTGCGCCACTTTGGGCTGGAACGAAGTGAAAGTGATTTCCGGCGCCACGCTAGATTTGAACGCCGCAGCAGCCCCCAAAGGATCACCGGTTGAAGAAGAGTTCTTTCTTTACCACACCGAACCGGTGGAAGCCTCGGGCTTTTGCATCCACTTCAAGTTGCCGCATTACGTGACCTTCCAATCGTCACTGGATGCGTTGCGCGGGGCGAAAGCCTCTGCCGCCCCTCAAGCTGAACAGGTTCCTACATGAGCATCGCTAACCTGACCAAAGCTTGGCAGCCAATGTCTTACGGCTTCCTTGATGCCTCAGCCAAGCGCGAATTGCGCCGCAAAATGCTCAAAGCCATCGCTGTGCCGGGCTGCCAAATGCCCTATGCCAGCCGCGAGGTGCCTATGGCGCGGGGCTGGGGCACAGGCGGGTTGCAAGTGACGCTGACGCTGTTGAAGCCCTCGTCCGTGGTCAAGGTGATTGATCAAGGCGCAGATGACAGCGTGAATGCCGCCTCGATCCGCTCCTTTCTGTCGAAAGTGTCGGGTGCTGCCGAAACTTGGGACACGCTGGCCGCAAGCCTGATCCAAAGCCGCCACCGCATCCCCGAAGAGCGGCTGCATGCGGGCCAGATTCTGGTACTGCAAGTGCCCAACCCCGAACCCTTGCGCCCGGTAGAGCCGAATATGAGCATTGCCCGACAGATGCACGCCGATGCCGATTACGGGCGGCTGTGGCTGATCCTATACGAGCAAATCGTGCGCTCTGGCCGGATTATGGAAGGGGCGGCCTATCCCTCGCTTGTGAACGGGCGGCATGTGATGACACCCTCGCCCATTCCGCGCTGGGATGTGCCCAAACTGCACATGGCGCAGCATCTGACCTTTTTGTCGGCAGGCCGCGAAAAGCGGCTTTATGCTGTGCCGCCCTTTACCAAGGTCGAACCCTTGGTCTTTTCCGACGTGCCCTTCAAAGTCGAAGACCACGGCGCACTGACGTGCCATCGTTCGGGCGTCAAAGGGTTCTACATGAATGAAATCCCGCAGGGTGACGGCGGATCAGCCTATGAATTGTCAGACAGCCATCTGGGCATCAAGGCCATCCGACAGGCCGAGGGCGAGGCCGATAGGATCGGGCCCACATGGTATCAGAGCGGACAGTCGGCATGACCCAAGCCCTTAGCCTTTTGCCGCCGCAACTGATGACCACACCGCCCTTGTTGACTATGACGGGTGTGTCGCGCCGCTACGGCGATGTGGTGGCGTTGCACGATGTGTCCGCCTTGGTTTATCCCGGCGAGGTGCTGGGGATTGTGGGCGAAAGCGGGTCGGGCAAATCGACCCTGCTGCGCATGATGAACCTAGAAGATACGCCCGACACTGGCGATTATCGGCTGGCTTTGCCCGACTTGGCCGGAAACCTGTTCGGGCTTGACCGCTTTGCCCGCCGGATGCTGTGCGCGACGCGCATTGGCATCGTTTATCAAAACCCGCATCAGGGCTTGCTCATGCAGCATTCCTCTAGCGGCAACGTGGCCGAACGCCTATTGATCGCCGGAGAGCGCAGCTTTGCAAGCCTGCGCGCGCGTGGTCGCACAGCACTTGAGGCATCAGAATTTCCACTGGATCGGATGGACGCCCGCCCAATCGAACTGTCAGGCGGCATGCAACAGCGCGTGCAACTGGCCAAGGCGATTGCGCTAGAACCCGCCCTTTTGCTGCTGGACGAGCCGACCACCGGGCTGGATGTATCGGTGCAAGCCTTGGTGCTTGACACGCTTAAGCGCCTGCAACGCGACAGGGCAATCACCATGGTGATTGTCAGCCACGATCTGGGTGTGATCCGCACTATGGCGGACCGCGTCATGGTGATGCGGCGTGGACGGGTGGTGGAACAGGGTCTGTCGGACCAGATTTTCCAAGACCCCCAGCACGACTATACCCAACAACTTGTTCATGCAAAATTGTGAGGCGGCAATGACCCCTGTTCTAGAGGTGCAAAACCTGTGCAAACATTTCGAGATGCACCACCTTGGGCAGCGGCTGATGGCCTTTGACGGCATCAGCTTTGCCCTCAATGCCGGAGAGTTTTTGCTGTTGCGCGGGCCAAACGGCGTGGGCAAATCAACCTTGCTGCGCACGCTTTACCGCAGCTATCTGCCGCGCGCTGGGCATATCTGGTATCACACCACCGAAGGCCGCGTTGACCTTGCACGGGCGGCGGATGTCGACATTGCGCTGTTGCGGCGGCGCGAGATTGGCTTTGTCACGCAGTTTTTGATCGCAAGGCCGCGCGTGGCGGCCGAAGACATCGTCGCCGAACCTCTGCGCCGGGCCGGGGTGGCCGCCGCTGATGCGCTCAAGGAAGCGCGGCGGTGGTTGGACGAATTTGGCGTGAAGCGCGATCTGTGGCGAGCCTATCCCACCACCTTTTCGGGCGGTGAGCAGCAAAAGGTCAATCTGGCCCGCGCACTTATTCTGCCCCAACGCCTGTTGTTGCTGGATGAACCCACCGCCTCGCTTGACGTGGGCGCGCGCGCGGCGCTGGTGCGCAGATTGTCCGACCTGAAGGCACAGGGTGTGGCGATGATCGGGGTGTTTCACCATCCGGGCGATGTGGCCAGCCTGATCGACCGCGAGATTGAACTGACGGCAAGCGAGGTAAGTGAAGATGTGGCTCTCTGATTTTCGCGTGGTCACTCCGGATGGGGTGCTGGACCATGGCTCTGTGCGGATCGAAGGGGGGCGCATCGCCGAGATCGCCCATGCGCCGGTGCCAAACGCTGCCCTGTCGGGCCAAGGCCTGCTGCTGTTGCCGGGCTTTGTCGACATGCACGGCGACATGATCGAGCGCGAAGTCGAACCCCGCCCCAATGTGCGCATGCCGATGGAACTTGGCCTGCGCGATCTGGACCGCCGCCTTGCCGTGGCGGGGGTGACCACGGCCTATGCGGCACTGTCGTTCAACCCAGCCTCCGCCTATGGTCATATCCGCCATTTTGACAATACCTCAGCCATCATCCGCACACTTAAGGCGATGTGCGATGTGCTTAAGGTTGATCACCGCGTGCATGCCCGCTTTGAAATCACCTTCCCCGATGCTTTGCGCGTTGTCGAAAACCTGATCGCCGAAGGCTCGGTTGATCTGGTCTCGTTGACCGACCACACCCCCGGTCAGGGCCAATACCGCGACCTTGAGGCGCACGTGGCGCGCATTGCGCATGAAAAGGGCCTTAGCCAAACCGAGGCCGAGGAAGAGGTTTCCCGCAGGATCGCCTCAAGGCGCTCAACCGCGGGGGATATGACAGCCACGCTGCGCGCCATTTCCGATATCTGCAGCGCCCATGGTGTGGCCTTGGCCAGCCATGATGACGACACGGTCGCCAAAGTGGCATTGATGCAGGCGTTGGGGGCCAGTATCAGCGAGTTCCCCGTCACAGTCGAGGCCGCGACCGAGGCCCGCTCGCGTGGCTTGGCCACGGCCATGGGCGCGCCCAATGCGCTGCGGGGCAAGTCTTACTCTGGCAACCTGTCGGCGCGCGACGCGCATGGCTTGGGGCTTTTGGACATTCTGGCGTCAGATTACCACCCTTCGGCCATCCTGCCTGCCGTTTTGGAACTGGCCAAGGCCGATCCGCAGGGACTGGCGGGGGCAACGCGGCTTGCCACGCTGAACCCTGCGCGTGTGCTGGGCCTAACGGATCGCGGGGCTATTGCGGCCGGGCTGTTGGCCGATTTGGTGATTGCCGATGACACGGGCATAGGCCATGTCCGCGCGACGCTGCGCCATGGGGCCATGATCTACTCGGATGGGTCGGTGCCCATGGGGGGGCGCGCGGCTTAACGCCCGCACCCCCTTCGCGTTGCAGGTCTTAAGATCTGCGCCTTGGTGACGATTATCAGACTCAGGTTGCAGATGCGTTCAGCGCGAAAGAGGGTAACTTTTTGCCCCTGCAGCAACACAACCATCCAGCGGGGCCAGCCTGGTTGACCGTTGGGGCAGCTAGACCGATTAGCCAACACAAAAGGCGTTCAAATCCCGTGCGCGTGCCGTTGCGCGGCGCTGGGCCCCTTGCCTAAAGGGGGTTCTGCCACGCAGACGGATCGGCTTGGCGCCAACTTGTGCAGCCCAGCCGCTTCGTTACCGCAATGTCAAGATTTCGGCAGAGAACATTCATCCGGACGACATTGGAGTGTTACAGACCAGCCTTAGGAAACACTGCATGGAAACTCATACTCTCTCTTTGTCCGGCATCGGGCGCAACTTCGGGTCTACCCGCGCGGTGGACAATGTATCGCTTGACATCCCGTCCGGCCAGTTTGTCGGCGTGATTGGGCGTTCGGGTGCAGGAAAATCGACCCTCCTGCGCCTGATCAATCGTTTGATTGACCCGACAGCGGGCAAGATCAGCTTTGGCGACCGCGATGTCACGGCGCTGAAGGGCCGAGATCTGCGCAACTGGCGGCGCGATTGTGCGATGATCTTCCAACAGTTCAATCTGGTGGATAGGTTGGACGTGTTAACGAATGTTTTGGTTGGCAGGCTGGCCGACCACGGCTTTCTCACCTCTATGGCGATGCGCTTTACCGATGCCGAACGCACGATTGCCATTCGTGCGCTGGACCGGCTGGATCTGGCCCCTTTTGCGCTGCAACGCGCTGGCACCCTGTCGGGTGGCCAGCAGCAGCGTGTGGCGATTGCCCGCGCCTTGGTGCAAAACCCCCGCATCATGCTGGCAGACGAGCCGATTGCCAGCCTTGACCCCGGCAATGCCACCCGCGTGATGGAGGCCTTGCGCAGCATCAACCGCGAAGACGGCCTGACCGTTCTGGTGAACCTGCACACCCTTGATACCGCGCGCGAATATTGCCACCGCATTGTCGCAATGCGCGACGGCCGGGTGATGTTTGACGGATCAGCCCTGCAACTGACCGACGATGTCGTGCGCGACATCTACGGCAGCGATGGTCTGGCCGAGTTCAATGAAGCCGTTACCTCAACCGCCGCGCGCATCCGCGTGCCGGCCTGATTTTCCCCACCCCAACTGGAGTTGTTTCTATGCGTTTGTTTGCAACCACCGCCCTGATCCTGCTGGCCGCTGTGCCCGCTTTCGCTCAAGACTGGAAAGCCGACTACAAGACCGTCAAATTCGGCATCCTATCGGGTGAGAACGAGCAAGACCGTCTGGCCCGCTGGAAGGGTTTTGAAACCCATCTGGAAACCACGCTCGGCGTCGACGTCGAGATTTTCACGGCTGGCAACTATGACGGCGTGATCCAGGCTTTGGCCGCTGACCAGATCGAATTTGCTTACCTCGGCTCCTCGGCCTATGCTGCCGCTTATACCGCCTCGGAAGGCGGCGTTCAGCCGATCTTGGCAACCGAAAGCCTGACCGGTGCGACCGGCTATTATAGCATCGTCACCGTGCGCTGCGACTCGGGCTATAAGACGATCGACGATCTGAAGGGCAAAGTTCTCGCATTCGCCGATCCGGACAGCACCTCGGGCTATGCCGTACCGCTGTATAACCTTGTTCAGCAAGGCTATGATCCAGAAACCTTCTTCGCGGGCGTTCCGTTCTCGGGCAGCCACGAAGCAGGCGTGCAAGGTGTGGTGAACAAGCAATTTGACGCCGCCGCCACCTATCAAGACAACGAAACCTCGGGCGTCTATCAGTTGATGGTCACCAAGGGCATGATCAAAGAAGGCGAAGTTTGCGTCATCTGGCAATCGCCCGAAATCACCAACGGCCCGATCACCACGCGCAACAACCTGCCGCAGCCGATGATCGACGAAGTCAAGGCCGCGCTGATGGCCCTGCCGACCGCAGCGCCCGAGGTTTACAAAGAAATCACCGGCGGAGAGACCTCGACCGACAAGGGCTATATCGAAGTGAACCACGAGCGCTACCAGTGGATCATCGACATGCGCGCTTGGATCAAAGCAAACCGCAAGAGCTGATCTGACGCAATCAGACGGCGGCCCCTCAGGGCCGCCGTTTCCGTATTTGATGGGCTGCTTATGACCTCGCTTTCCCAATCTCCCGCCGTGCAGGCGTTCGAAGTGGCCTATGCGGTGGCACGGGCAAGATCGCGGCTCATTTGGGCCCTGACGGTGCTGGGGCTTTTGGTTTTATTCTTCGCCTCATCGTATTTGAGCGATTTTTTCAAGATTACCCAAGTCACGCTCAGCGATGGCTCGCGGGCAGAGCGTTGGATCATCCCGGCCGGGCTGCCGCGTTTGGGGGAATATCTGGAAAAAACCATGCCGTCGCTGTCTTGGGCCAATTTGGGCGCTGATCTGGCATCGTGGTTTTGGGCTTGGCGCACCTGGGCTGTGCTTTTGGTTGAAACCATCTTGATCGCGTTCATGGCCACGGTATTTGGCGTTGTCGCCGGCTTTCTTTTGAGCTTCCCGGCCGCCCGTAATTTGGCACCCAACAAGTGGATCTTGTGGGTCACCCGCCGATTCCTAGAAATTGCCCGCACGGTTCCTGATTTGGTATGGGCGCTGATCTTTGTGTTCAGCTTTGGCATCGGCCCCTTGGCGGGGGTAATGGCGATTGCGCTGCATTGCATTGGGGCCTTGGGCAAGCTTTATTCGGAAGCCAATGAAAACATCGACATGCGGCCTCTTGACGGCATAAAGGCTGCAGGCGGCACTTGGGCGCAGCAAATCCGCTTCGGGGCTGTGCCGCAGGTATTGCCAAACATCATCAGCTACACGCTGTTGCGCTTTGAAATCAACGTCCGCTCCTCGTCGATCATCGGGTACGTTGGCGCGGGCGGTTTGGGGCAGGAATTCCGCACCGCCGTCAGCTTGCAAGAATACACCGACCTTTCGGCGCTGTTCGTCATCATCTTCGCGACCGTCATGCTGATCGACTACGGCTCAGAAAAGCTGCGGCACCGCTTTATCGGATTGGGAGTGCGCTGATGTCCGCCCCGGAAGTAACCGCCGCCGAAATCGCCGCGGCCAAAGCTCAGATGCCACTGGCCTTTCGCGCCCCGCTGTCACAACGGCTGCGCAAGACCGCCCTTTGGGCCGCCTTTTGGGCGCTGTTTTGCTGGTGCCTTTACGACTTCGACTTTTCGCCGCTGCGGATCATTTCCGGATTTGACCGGTTCGTGAATGTGCTGGGCTTCATGTTCCCGCCCTACATCTGGAAAGAGTGGGTCGAGATTGGCGATATTCTGAACGGCTTGGGCGAAACGCTTGCCATGGCCTTTTTGGGCACGATGCTGGGGGCGATTTTTGCTTTTCCTTTGGCTTTTCTGGGGGCCAAAACGATCAATCGGCTGAACTGGCTGCGCCTTGGGTTCCGGCGCGGGTTTGATGTGATCCGGTCCTTTGAAACGCTGATCCTTGCGCTGATCTTCATCCGCGCCTTTGGCTTGGGGCCATTGCCCGGCGTTTTGGCGATTGCTGTGGCGGAAATCGGCGTCTTGGCGAAGTTGTATTCTGAGGCCATCGAAAACGCCTCTAACAAACCGGTGGACGGTGTCGTGGCCGCAGGGGGGTCTGGCGTGCAGGCGATCCGCTTTGCGATTCTGCCACAAGTGCTGCCGATCTTGTTGTCGATCACGCTGTACAATTTTGAATCCAACGTGCGGTCTGGTACTATTCTTGGGATTGTCGGGGCCGGTGGCATCGGCTTTTTGCTGTCTGACCGCATTCAGGCCTA
>CAXNKP010000067.1:0-8534 GCA_964202815.1 Stagnihabitans sp.
GGGCAGGTGGCTTTCGATATCCTCGACCGGATTGTTGCGAGTGTTGGCATAAAGCGTGTCCACCGCATCCATCCCGTCTTTTCCGTAACGGCCGCCGTAAGCGCCCTCCATGATCTCCATATGGACCCAAGGATTGCCGTTTGAGACGCCGGAAAAGGCCATAACCCGCAGGTTGCCGATGCCCGCGCTGACCTGACGCGGGACGGCGGGGGCTATGGCTTTCATTACGGTATCGGCCAGCGCATTCCCGGGGCAGAAGCGGGCGATGACAGGGGCTGGGAAGATCGGGTTGGCTAGACAGCCTTTGGGCGCAAAGATCGTAATCGGGCGGGTCAGGCCGCTGTTTTGCGGAATATTGCCGTAAACCTCGCTGTCCAACAGGATCGAGCGCAAGGTAAGCCATACCGCGCAATCCACTGTGCCCACGAAGGGCATGTTGATCGGCTTGTTGGGGGTTTGCGGTGCCGTGCCCGTCAGATCGACGTGGATGTTAGAGCCTTTGATCGTCAGCGTCGCCTCGATCGGCAGTTCCTTCAGCGCGGGGTCGGCACTGTCAAGATAGCCGTCGATATAGGTGCGCGCGTTATAAACGCCGTCTGGAATGGCCGATATCGCATCGCGCATCAACTTTTCAGAGTAATCGAGCAGGTCCTCGTAAGCGCCCGTCACGGTGTCCAGCCCGTATTGGTCCAAAAGCTGGGCATAACGGTCGGCCCCGATGCGGGCAGCGGCGACCTGCGCCTCCATATCGCCCACCACAAGATCGGCGATACGGATGTTGGAGCGCAGGATCTGCCAAACGGGCTCCACCTTGCGGCCCGCCTCATAGACGCGGATCGCCTTGAATTGCAGGCCTTCTGCATAGGCGTCGACCGCGTCGACAATGCCGCAACTGCCTGGCGTCAGCGCGCCAATATCCAGGTGGTGGGCCGTTGTCACCGAAAAGCCCGCCAGTTCACCCTTATGGAAGATCGGCACCGCAAAGCCCACATCCGGCCCGTGCGAGGCCCCGCCGTAAGCGTCATTGTGCATGAAGACATCGCCGGGGTTCACGGTATCGCCGCGCTTTGAAAGCTCGCGCAGAATGCCTTCGATATAGCCCGGTATCGGCCCCGACTGCAGCGGGGTCGACATGGTGCATTCGCACAGCTGCCGGCCGGTGGCATCAGTCAGGGCAGCGCCAAAATCTTCGCTTTCACGGATGATGCTGGAATAGCTCATCCGCATCAGCTTGTGGCCCATCTCGATGGCGATGTTTTCCAAGGCCCCGTGGATGACGGCGGCCAGAAAAGGATCTACGCGGGTTTTCATTTTGCCAGCCCCCGATCAAACATCATCGTGCGTCATGCGCACATTGCCAAACCTGTCGGCGTGATAGCGCCAACCGGGTGGAACCACAGTGGTGGTATCAGTCTGCAGCAAAATGGCCGGACCGTGGAATTCCACGCCAACCGGCAGGGTGGAGCGATCCAGATAAGGCGTGTCGCAGCTTTGCAGCACGTCGTTGACGCGGAACACACAAGTACCGCGCCCCATCTCGACGGCTTTGGCCGCTCCGGTATAGGCTGCGGGTTCGCCCAGTTTTTCCACCTCGCCAATGCCGCGCACTTTGACGGTCACGATTTCGATCGGGCTGGCCTCAAAGGCGTGGCCGTATTCGGCGCGGTGGCGGTCGTGGAACGCAGCCCAGACCTGTTCAAGGGCCGCATCGCTGATATCACCTGCCGGAAAGTCGATCTTCAATTCATAGCCCTGCCCGACATAGCGCAAATCACCCTGCCGCAGCATTTTGGTGCGCGCCACCGGCACGCCGTCTTTGGCAAAGATGCCTGCGAGTTCGGCTTCCATATCGGTGAACAGCCCCTGCAAGCGCGTGGTATTCAACGCGCCTTTGACGGCAAAGGCCGTGCGCAAAGCGTGATATTCAAGATCCGCCGTCAAAAGCCCCATGGCCGAGGTGATGCCCGGATGCGGCGGGATCAGCACCTGCCGCACGCCCAGCATTTTTGCGACCTCAGCCGCGTGCAACGGACCAGCACCGCCAAAACCGCACAGGGTGAAATCGCGCGGGTCGATGCCCTTTTGCACCGTGCGCGAGCGGATCGCGTTTGCCATGTTGCTGTTCAAACCGGTCAAAGCGCCTTCAGCGGTTTCTGCAGGCGTGCGGCCAAGGTCTTGGGCCAATTTCGCGATTGCCGCCGTCGCAGCGCCTGCATCCAGCCGCATCTGGCCGCCAAGGAAGTTGTGCGCCGCAAGGCGGCCAAGCACAAGATTGGCGTCCGTCACCGTGGGCAAGGTGCCGCCCTTGCCATAGGCGGCAGGCCCCGGGTCTGCGCCCGCACTTTGCGGGCCAACACGGAAAGCTTGGCCCCGGTCAAGATAGGCGATAGATCCCCCACCCGCCCCGATGGTGTGAATGTCGATCATCGGCAGCATGACCGGAAAGCCCGCGATCGAGGCGCTTCGGGCGTCTGCTTCTGACAGGCGGCCATCGCGGATGATGCCGATATCCGCACTGGTGCCGCCGATGTCGAGCGTGATCAACCGGTTGGTGCCCGCGTGTTCGCCCACCCACGCCCCGCCGCGCACACCCGCCACCAAGCCTGACAAAAGCGTGGTCGCAGGGCGTTCGGCAATCATCTCAGGTGTGGCAAGCCCTCCGCTGGAGGTCATGACCCGAAAGGCCCCGCGCACCCCCAAGGCCTGCAACTCGTCCTGCAAATCGCGGATATAGCGCCGCACCTTGGGGCCGATAAAGGCCGACATGGCCCCCGTGGTAAAGCGTTCGAATTCACGAAACTGCGGCGATACCTCAGACGAGGTGGTGACGAAGACATCGGGCAGGATGGCGCGCACAATCTCTGCCGCGCGGCGTTCGTGGGTGGGGTTCACATAGGAAAAGAGAAAGCCCACCAGGATGGATTCAACGCCAGCAGCGCCCAATTCCCGCGCTTTGGCGGCCACCGCCTCTTCATCCAGCGGCACAAGTTCCGCGCCTGATGCATCCAGACGCCCCGCCACCGTCAGGCGAAAGCGGCGGCGGATCAGCGGGCGGCTTTGCCAAGGTAGATCCTGCATGATCGAATAGTGATGCGGCCTTTGGTGCCGACCGATGTGCAAAACATCGCGGAACCCTTCATTCGTGATCATTCCCGTCACAGCCCCGCTGTGGACCAGCATCGCATTGGTGCCCACCGTGGTGCCATGAAAAACGCTGTCGATCTGGGCAGGCTCGATCCCGGCCAAAGCGCAGATCGCCTTTACGCCGTTGATGAAACCCAAGGCCGGGTTCGACGGCGTCGAGGGGGTCTTGTGGATCGTCACTTTGCGCTCTTCAAGATCAGCAAGCACAAGGTCTGTGAAAGTACCGCCGACATCAACGCCTAAAGCAATCATCGCACTCTCCTCGGCCAGTTAGGGAAAGATTGATCCATATGGATCGACATGACAAGTCATATTCTTTCGTCTACACGCAACGCCGAAGTCTGTTTTGGATGAGCTTCATGGCCTTGAACGAAAAACTGAAAACCGTGTTCGCGGGTGACCTGCGAGAACTGATGCTGATCAGTTACATTGTTCTGGGCAACAATGCCGTAACGAATCGCTTCATCGAACGCGGCTTCGACATGCCGGTTCATGCTTGGTCTAGCCTTTACGCTATCAACCGCTTTCCCGGCATAAGGGCCAAGGAAATCCGCACGATCTTTCCGCGTCCTCAAAATACGATCAGCCGGGCCATCTCGCTTTTGGAAACGCGCGGCTATGTCCGGCAGGGGGCATCGCAATCCGACGCCCGAGAAAAGCGGCTCTTTACGACGGCTGACGGCCAGCGCATTCTGGCCGAGATGACAGCCATGTCGCTGCGCAGGCAAGCAGAACTCTTTTCGCCGCTGACGGCGGAAGAGCGTGATATATTTTTCGGCCTGGCCCTGAAGATCGCAGCCGGGCAGAACTTGCTGCAGTCGGCCCTTGACCACGCGCCCTTTGATCAAGGGCACGACCCAAGTGCAGAGCCTTAGTGCGCGATGGATCCAAAAGGCGCTGACGGCGACGCCAAATTTCCCCAAACTCTGAGACGAATGGATGCGGCTGGCAATAGGCATCTCAGAATTCTGAATTTGAAGGAGTCACATCGAGAATCCATACGGTTAGGCGCGGCGCATGAGCAAGCCGCCACGCGGTCACTGCCGCACTACGAACTGGCCCGGCTACGACGCTTGGCTGCGCAAGTTCTGATCGCTGCTGAATAACGCGACCCTGTGGCGTCGGCAAAAGACACTGGCCATCCTGATTTCGCACCGGCGCGCCGATGACCCGCTGATGCTGGTTGATAGCGTTACGATAAAGGTCCCGGGCGATGGCGGATGGCAGGCACGAAAGCACGGCTTTCAGGGTCGACGTCAATAGCGCAAGGTGAATCTGGCCAAGGGCACAGCATGACAGCCGAAATCTACAACAGCGTCGCAGGTATCAACCGCGGCAAGGCACTCGGCACCGCTGAGATCGTCCCCATGGCCTGATGCAGACGGGAAAGGGGCTGTCATCCCTCACGCGTTGGTTGTCCAACACCGCCACAAAAGGTCCAAAACGCCCACGTTATATCTCATGTAGACCAGCAGCCAGGATGCCATAGTGTCGCAGAGAGTTAGGCAAGACCCCCGCACGTTCCTGCGCGCGGGGTGTCACGCATGACTGCTAGTGTTCCCCGCTGACGACGGATTTCCACATGTGATGAGGTGCGTCAGCGTTGGAAGATGCAACGTGATGACATTTGCCTTTACCTTGGCCCCGCCGACCGTGCGCAGCTTCCATCCCTGCTCACCGACCGAAATAAGCCTTGCAGAAAATCATCCTTGGCCCCGGTGGTAGCGGCGGCTTAGCACGGCGGCAAGGTGGGGTATCGGCGCTAAGTGTGGGCAGACAAGGCAGAGTGGCCCAAAACACCAAAAGGGCCCTTATGGATCATGCTGAGGTGGTGGAGATCGAACTGGCCCGCCAGATCCGCCCCCTTGTCGACCATGATCTTGCGCTCATCTTCTACGATCTGACCACCGTGCAAATCCATGGCGAGGGGGAGGTCAGTGACGATCTGCGCGCCTTCGGCTTGAACAAAGAGACCGGTGGTATCGCACGGCAGTTCGTCCTCGGTGTTGTGCAGACGGCCGAAGGGTTGCCCCTGATGCATACCGTTCACCCCGGCAACATAGCCCAGACCAAGACCTTGCAAGCGATGCTCAAGACGGTGCCACAGCGCTTTGCCGTGCAGCGCGTTATCTTGGCCGCCCGTTTGGTTTGGCCGCAGACCATGGCCGCCAGCTTCACCTCATGCGTGCGATCTACTTGCAAAGGCTCTGCTCCCGGTCAAAAGTGCAGTACGCTGCGTCAAAGCCTTTCCCTTCTCCGAACAGACAAGGATCGTCCTATGCCCCAAACCGCCACCTTGAACCGGCGCCTCGTCTTGGCGCAGCGCCCTGTGGGCGAACCCACGGCAGACACGCTGCGCTTGGAAACAGCCCCCCTGCCCAAGGCCGGTGCCGGGCAAATGCTGCTGCGCACGCAGTATCTGTCGCTTGATCCCTACATGCGGGGCCGGATGAGCGATGCGCCCTCTTACGCCCCGCCCGTGGCTTTGGGCGAGGTGATGGTGGGTGGCACGGTCGGGCAGGTGGTGGAAAGCCAGTTGGCGGGCTATGCACCGGGCGATTGGGTGCTGAGTTACTCCGGCTGGCAAGATTATGCGCTGTCTGAGGGTGACGGCGTCATATCCTTGGGCCGCGCCCCGCAAAATCCAAGCTGGGCTTTGGGCGTCTTGGGCATGCCCGGCATGACTGCTTGGGCAGGGCTCACCCAAATTGGCCAACCCAAACCTGGCGAGACGCTCTGCGTTGCGGCCGCTACCGGGCCTGTGGGCGCAACGGTGGGGCAAATTGGCAAGATCCTGGGCTGCCGGGTTGTGGGTGTAGCAGGCGGGCCAGAAAAATGCGCCTATGCCTTTGATACTTTGGGCTTCGATCTCTGCCTTGATCATAAAGCCCCCGACTTTGCCGCCCAATTGCAACAGGCCTGCCCCATGGGCATCGACATCTATTTCGAAAATGTGGGCGGTGAAGTGTTTGACGCCGTCATGCCGCTGTTGAACACCAGTGCGCGCATTCCGGTGTGCGGCCTTGTTGCGGGCTATAATGCCACCCACCTGCCCAAGGGCCCCGACCGCCTTGGCCTGTGGATGGGCCATATCCTGCGCAAGCGGATGACGCTGCGCGGCTTTATCGTCTCACAAGATTTCGGATCGCTCTATCCCGCGTTTGAGGCCGACATGACCTCTTGGATCGCCGCTGGCAAAATGCACACCCGCGAAGCCATCATCGACGGGCTAGAGGCTGCCCCCGCTGCCTTCATCGCCATGTTGCGCGGCGAGAATTTCGGCAAAACCGTAATCCGCCTCGGCGCCGCACCCTAAAGCTGCCCGACCCCTTCCGCGCGCCTTTCATTTTGGCAAAAATACTCCAGGGGGGCGGGGGCTGGCCCCCGCTTTGGGTTGGGTTAAACCGCCACACCTGCCCGCAATCCGTCATAAACCGCCTCTTCGGCTGTGCGCGGGCTTAGGCAATCGCCGATCATATGCACCTCTACCCCCATCGATTGCAGGCTGTCAGACAAATCGTCCACGCTTTGATGGCCCAAAGCCAGCACCACCGTGTCGACGCCGGACACTTCAATGGCAGCCCCGCTAGCGGTGTGCTGAAGATACACTGTATCGCCGGCCGTTCCGTACAGGCGCGCGTAAGGGACGATCTGCACCGCCAACTGTTGCAGCGTTGCAGCCATTGTGTCGCGCACATAAAGGGGCAAGGATTCCCCCGCATGCGTGCCGTTCACGGCCAAGGTCACATGGGCCCCCGCCCGCGTCAGGCGTTCAGCCAAGCCCGGGCCGATCCAGTCGCAGCGCCAATCGGCCACCACAACCCGCGCACCTGTTGCAACCTTGCCCTCTAGCACATCCCAAGCGGTGACGATCTGGATCTGCCCGTCGGTTGGCAGGTCTGGCACGTAGGGGCGCGCGCCGCTGGCCAAGATCACCACATCGGGGCTTTCTTGCGCCACAAGGTCTGCCGTCACCCGCACCCCGCGCCGGAGTGTCACTTGCGCCAGTTCCATTTCCCGCGTCAGGTTGGTGACGATGCCGCCAAATTCCGCCCGCCCCGGTAAAAGCTGCGCTTTCAGCGCTTGGCCGCCCAGATGCGGGGCTGCTTCAAAAAGGGTCACATGATGCCCGCGCTGGGCGGCGGTGGCGGCGGCTTTCATGCCCGCAGGCCCGCCGCCCACCACC
Organism: Stagnihabitans sp.; assembly: GCA_964202815.1. Taxonomy (GTDB): domain Bacteria; phylum Pseudomonadota; class Alphaproteobacteria; order Rhodobacterales; family Rhodobacteraceae; genus Stagnihabitans. Next base: position 7,331 of record CAXNKP010000067.1, read on the forward strand.
ATGACGCGCTTGCGCGATTGGGCGGGCTGCAAGGTGCCATAGGCCAATTCGCGGCCAGTTTGCGGATGCTGGATGCACGACACCGGCAAGCCGCGATGAAAATGCCCGATACAGGCCTGATTGCAGCCGATACAGGCGCGAATATCCTCAACCGCGCCGCGTGCGGCTTTGTTGGGCATCTGTGGATCGGCAATCATGGCACGGGTCATCCCGCACATATCGGCTTGGCCTGCGGTCAGGATTGCTTCGGCGATTTGGGGTTGGTTGATCCGGCCCGCCACAAAAACCGGCACGTTCAGCGCCCGCCTAAAAACGCCCGCGTCCGGGGCGACATAGCCCGCAGCAAAGGCCATGGGCGGGGCAATATGCACCGCCCCCCCGACACTGGCCGAGGTGCCTGTGGTGACACTCACATAATCCAGATGCGGCTCTAAGGCGGTGGTTGCGGCCACGGCCTCGTCCATCGTCAGGCCCGCGTCATCGCGTTCGCCACCGCTGATGCGCAATCCGATCACAAAGCCCTCGTCAGTCGCGGCGCGGATGGCTTGCAAGACTTGGGCCAAGAACCGCTGCCGGTTGGCATCGCTGCCGCCATAAGCGTCTTGGCGCAGGTTCAAGCGCGGGTTCAAGAATTGCGCGGGCAGGTAACCGTGGCTGGCCACCACCTCGACCCCGTCCAGACCGGCTTGGCGCATCCGGCGCGCGGCACTGGCATAGCCTGCGATGATCTCTTCAATCAGTGCCACCGGCAGGGCGCGGGGCATGACGTGAAATCGCTCGTTGGGTATGGCAGAGGGGGCATAGGCTACAGCCAACAAGCCATCGGCACTTTCCATAATCTCGCGTCCGGGGTGGAAAAGCTGCGAGAAGATCGCACACCCTTCAGCATGCACCGCATCGGCCAAGGCCTTATAGCCTGCGATGCAGGCGTCTGTTGTGGCCATCAACAGATGCGAGGTATAGCGCGCCGTCTCATGCACGCCCGCCACTTGCGTGATAATCAATCCCGCCCCCCCCTTGGCCCTTGCGCGGTGATATTCCACCAAGGCCGCATTGACCGTGCCGTCAGTGGGTAAGGTCGTGTCATGCCCGGTCGACAAAATGCGGTTGCGCAGGGTCACCCCGCGCAGCGTCATCGGCGAAAACAGATGCGGAAACTGTGGCATGGTCAAACCCTTTCAGGACGTAACGCAGGCGTAGATCA
>CAXNKP010000068.1:0-8502 GCA_964202815.1 Stagnihabitans sp.
AATTTGAGCGAAGCCGCGTGGGATGTCCAATGTGCTCGCAGAGCATGGCCGCTGAAGTATTTGCCACAAAACTACCCTCAAATCCGTTTAAAGCGGTCCAAGCTGCGCGAGCCAGGTTGCGCTCGCCTAGCGCATTGAATTCAATGCGATATTTTCGTGATTTCTGCAGATTTTTTCAGTATCAGCGCCCTGCCCTGTGGCTGCTGTGCATCGAGGTTTCCCAAACATCTTCAGATTCTGAAGATGTTTCACTCCGAAAACGTCAGTCGCTGACCGTTCGAACTGATCAAAATGTGTCGTTTCGACACGACAACGCAAGCAAACTGAAAAATCGCGGCGCAGTCGCGGCAGAAATATCGCGCACGTTTGGGGTCGCACTGGAAACAGGGAGGCATAACCACGCCAGGACGCCAAAACACTCAGCGTAATCCGTCCATCTGGCTGATCTGGCCTGCCTCCAGCCCGCCCATGCGGCTATGAATTCGTGGTCCACAGGTCATGGCTAGTATAAAAACCAACTCATCGGGGCGCGGGCCGTCGGACACACCCAGTTCCATTCCGTCGAAATGGCTGCGCACATAGGCCGCGTTGATATGTCCAATGGGCACGTCGATCCGTGCGCCAAATCCACCCACCTTCTTGGCCGATGGAACGATTGCCAGCGCCTTGCCCAGCCTGTCGCGCATCGCATAGCCTCCCGGCACATGCCACAGAGCGCCATGTTCCAATTCACCCGCAGTTCCGACAATAGACCCTTTGCCATATCCGTCTATCAGTGTCACGTTCCCGCCAAGTGCACGAACCAGCCTGTCGGTCAACTCAAGGCCCAAAGGCTTCAAATCTTCCATCGCTGTCGTCAGGTCTGCCACATAACGCCCGGCAAAAGGATTCCTGACCACGGCCATCGCCGCGGCCCGCAGGCGAGGCCGGTCCACGGGCGGTCCACCGTCGTGGAAAATTTCCTCGAGGGTCACGACGATCTTGCGCAAGGGGAAATCCATCTGGTGGTCCTTTGTGTCAGGGGGCAGTCTTTTGCAGCAGTGATCAGGCCAATAGCCGCAGCGCTGCAATAAAGCGTTCGCGGTCCTTGGGTTTCAGGGGGGCAAGGAGTTGTTCGCGGACGGCAAGTGACAGAGGCAGCATCCGCAATGTATTATCTTCGCCCATGGGCGACAGGTGCACGAGGTTGACGCGTTGGTCGACTTCGGACGCCGTTCGTTCGACAAGTCCCATGTCCTGCAACCGCCGCAGCATTGTGGAGAGGGTTGCGGTATCGATCGCCGTGATGCGACCTAGAGCGATCTGGGAAAGAGGCCCGTACCGCAAAAGAGTCGCCATGATCGCAAGTTGAGTGGGCGTGATGTTTTGCCCCTCAAATGCCTGCTGAAACAGCGCTGTCGCCCGCTGATGCACAAGACGGACAAGGTGGGCGTAATGGTCCTCAAGTTTGTATCCGATCACTTCCAGACTGGCGTCAATCTCGGCCTGTGACCGCCGCTTTGCGGGGGGGGGAGCGTCTTTCATCCGGTACTCTTTCCTGCTTTACGGGCCAATTCAGGCGGGAGGAACTTCGTTTTCAACGACCTCACTGCCATCCATGGCCGCGATCACGGCCCCACTGCGCGACACAGCACCGAAATGGGTGGCGATGTCGTAAAGGCTCGATTCTTGTTCCCTTGGACCCGTCGCCGCACAGGCGTCGGCGGGAACGACCACGTCATATCCAAGAAAGAAGGCGTCGTGAACGGTAGAGCGGACACAAATATTCGTTACCACACCGAAAACCACCAACTGATCGATCCGCATGTCTTTCATCACCAGATCGAGATCGGTCTGAAAGAAAGCCGAATAGCGGTGCTTAATCACGCGGATATCGTCGGGGTGCGGCGCCAGATCGTCGATCACCTGCGTGGCCCAAGTGTTTTCGATCCCGTGCGGCGTGCGCTTGACCCACTCACGGTCGCAGCGCATATTTTTTCGGTGGCTGTCGATTACAAAGACGACTGGCACATCCAGCCTTCGTGCTCGCGCAATCAGCGCGGTCTGCGCAGGAATAAGCTTTTCGTAACCCGGCAGAACCATTTTGCCGCCTGGTTTGCAGAATTCGTTGATCATATCGATCACCACCACGGCCGTGCGGGCGGGGTTCAGGGTAAGTGCCCCGTCCTGCCGTTTGGCGGAAAATACATCGGTCATCATCCGATCCTCCTGTCAGTCGCGCAGCAGTGCATAAAGCATGTTAAAGAAACGCTCGGAATCCACGGACGAAGCGACATGCACGTTGGTCCCCAACTGGCGCTCGTTCCAGAAATCTGCCACCGTCGCCCCAAAGGTGAAGGTCCCTGTAAGGTCCACCGCAACATGTGCGTCGCGCGTGGTGATCAGAGTGGGGTCGATCACGGCGGCCAAGGCCAGAGGATCATGCAGCGCCCCGCCTACCCCCATCTGCCCGCGGTGCAGCTTTTCATAAAACTTCAGCCAATCCAGCACGACCCGGCCAAGGGGGGTGTCGATCTTGCGCAATTGGGCGAATTGCGGTTCCTCGACAATGACATGCATGGTCACATCTAGGCCGACCATCGTGACATCCAGCCCGCTGTTGATCACAATCCGGGCGGCCGCAGGGTCGCAGAATATATTGAACTCGGTCGGCGTGATGTATTCCGTGCGCCGATACATAGCGCCCCCCATCAGGACGATGCGGGCGATTTTCGATTTCAGGCTCGGGTATTTCAGCAAAAGAAAGCCAATATTGGTCAATGGCCCGGTTGCAACGAGAGTTACAGGCTCTGCTGCAGCGCGCAGGTGATGGGCCAGAAATTCGACTGCGTGGAGTGGATCAAGCCGTGTTTTCGGCTTTGGCAGATACGGAGAACCCTCCAATCCCGATGGTCCGTCCGCCGTCCCTAGGACGAGTTCACGCGCCAAGGGCGACAGACATCCCGCCGCCACGCGCACATCCTTAGCGCCAATGAATTCAAGAATCCGGAGCGCATTGTCTGTCGTGCGGTCCAGTGTCGCGTTGCCGCAGACGATAGACACCCCCAACAAATCGATGGCGGGCGACCGATGCGCCATGACCAGCGCAATCGCGTCGTCATGACCCGGATCACAATCCAGCAGAACGGGAACGGGTTTCATTGCGGCCTTCCTTTGTCGACGGCCCGCAAGGCCGCCTTGAACAGCGCCATAAACCCGCGCCCGTCCAGGTCTTCACATACCCGGGTTGTCACTGGCCCCTTGAAATCAAGAATTTGCCGCCCCCGGTGCACCACTGTTTGTCCACGAACCAGCCGTTCTGACAGGGCCACGTCGACGAAATGCGGTTTGGTCATGGTGAACAGGTCTGGCCGGATCACCGTCGTCAGTGCGATAGCGTCATCCAGTGGAAAGCCCACCAGTTCAAAGAATTCGCGCCAGATGTCTATATAGATCGGGAAGGTGTCGATGACGTGGTCCACCACCGGACCACGCGGACCCGCCGCAAAATCTGCAAGGTCGTCGCGGGTCAGCATGGACGGGGCGACGCGGTTGTCCTCGCAGATATCCAACGGCACAAGGATCACTGGGGCACCTGACCGCAGGACGACGCGGGCCGCCTCGGGATCGGCCCAGATATTATATTCTGACACAGGTGTGATGTTGCCGGGGGTGTGGAAACAACCGCCCAGCACGACGAACTGCTTCACCAGCATTGCTATATCGGGGGCCTGTCTTAAAGCCAACGCGACGTTTGTTTGCGGCCCGGTCGCCACAACCGAGATTTCGCCCGGTGAAGTGCGAATGGTGTCGATGATGAAATCGACGGCATGCCGGTCCATTGCTTGGCGAATGGGTTCCGGTGCAGGGGGGTTGAACCCGGTCAACCGGTCACCGAACCGGGCGCGCAGGCGTTTTTCAAAATGGACCGGAGCCTCCATGTCCCTGGGGTCATTGCCGACGATGGGTCTCCAAGCTCCGGCGGCGACGGGCACGTCATCGCGCCCCGCCAGCGTCAAAGTGTTCAGCACGACGCGCGTGACCTGTTCGACGCTGCCAGCGGCCCCGGTAACCGCTGTCACACCCTCCAGTTTTACGCCCGGCGCACCCAATGCGAACAAGATCGCCAGAATGTCATCGCCTGCACCATCTACATCCAGAATGATCCGTTCCATCAACTTCCCTGTCCTTTTGCGACGACCGGGGCCGTCAGGTGTTGCAGTGTCTCACGGATGATCTTTGGCCTTTGCCGCCACGACAGCAAGAACAGCGCCGATACCGACACGACAAAGGGCACCATCAGCACAAGGTAGGACGATACCCCCATTGTCTGCAAACGCAGCGACGCCGCATCGGCAAAGCCGAACAGCAGGCAGCCCAGCAGTACCTTGACCGGATCGCCACCCGAAAAAATCAGGACAGCCACCGCCATGAACCCACGTCCTGACGACATGTTTTCCGCAAACATGACGATGTACCCCAGCGATAGATGCACTCCCGCGGCTCCGGCCAGTACGCCGCAGATCAGGGACGCGATGTGTTGCATCCGCGCCGTGCGGATACCAAGTGATTGCGCTGCCTCAGGCTTTTCGCCTGTGACCCGGATGTAAAGACCAAGGCGGGTGCGAAACAGGATGACCCAGACCAAAAACACCAGTGCAAAGGCGGTGTAGACCAACGGCGTATAGCCCGACAGTATCTGACCCAGTGGGCGGATATCGTGGATCAAGGGCACGTGAATTCGGGGCATCCCCACAATGGCAGGGTTCACGATAGAACCACGCACCCCGAAAATCGCCTTGGTCAGCGAAATCGTCAGCCCACCCGCCATGATGTTCAGGGCAAGCCCCACAACAACCTCGTTCGCCCGCAACGTCACCACAAAGACCGAGAATATCACAGCCATCAACACCGACGCTGTCACGCCAAAGACCAGACCGCCCAGCGCTGACCCCGTCCACATTGATCCCAGCACGCCAAAAAACGCACCCATCAACATCTGGCCCTCTAGTCCGATGTTGAAAATGCCTGCCTTGGTGGTGAAAGCGCCACCAAGGGCTACAAGCAGGATCGGCGCTGTCGTCCGCAAGATCGCAGCGATCAGCGAGATGGTGAAAACCTGTGTCAGAATTTCCAACGTTTCTCTCCGCTGATACCGCCCCGGCGGCGGATAAGGATCTGGGCCGATACACACAGGATGATCAGCGCTTGAATGACCGTGATGATTTCGCGGGAGGCACCGGTTTCCACTTCCATCAGCAGCGACCCTTTACGCAACGCGCCAAAGAACAGGGCCGCCACAACAACACCCAAGGGATTGCCGTTCGCCAAGAGAGCGGCAATCACCCCATCAAATCCGAAACCCGGCGCGAACCCTTCCATGAACCGGCGGTGTACACCCAGCGTCTCGATCCCGCCGGCAAGGCCGCCGATGGCGCCCGAAGTCATCAAGACGGCTACGATGTTGCGCTTGACCCGAACGCCGCCGTAGGCTGCGAATTTCGGGTTCGACCCCATCGTAGATACGGCATAACCCGCACCCGTATAACGCAGAAACAGATACAACCCCAGTGCAAGCGCCAGCCCGATGATCAGCCCTAAATTAACACGTGACCCGTCCATCAACTGTGGCAGATAGGCCGTTTGTGCGATTGGCGCCGTCTCGGACCAGCCACCGGGGCGTTTGAACACAGCGATGGTCAGGTACGACGTCAAAAGGACCGCGACATAGTTCATCAGGATCGTGGAGACGACCTCGTTCGCATTGAAACGGGCGCGCATGATTGCCGGCAGAATGATCCACAACGCCCCGGCCAGCATCCCGGCGCCAAGCCCGACGACGACATGCAGCCCCGCCGGCAGGTTCAGCGTGAAACCGACCCAAGCAGCGGCGAAACCACCAACATAAAGCTGGCCCTCGACCCCGATGTTGAACAAACCGCCCCGCAGCGCCACGCAGGCAGCGACACCGCAGACGATGATCGGCGTCGCCTGCAACAGGGATCCGGCGACATTCTCGGCGCTGCCCAAGGCTCCTCGCAACAGCACTTCGTAGACATGCAGCGGGCTTTCTCCGACCAGCCAGATGATAACAGCACCCCCGGCCAAAGCGATCAAAAGCGCCAGCATCTGCCCGATCAGTCCTTGCGCCCAGACGGGCACGTGCCGCTCTGGGCGTGCGAGAGGGATGTCGGTCATGCGCTGGCCTTTCTGTTGTGTGACGCGCCCATCATGTGCAGGCCTATTTCGTTCACCGTAACGGTCTTCGGATCGAGTTCTGCCACAAGGCACCCCTGAAACATAACCAGCAACCTGTCCGCTAGCTTCATGCATTCATCGAGCTGGACGGAAATCAACAAGATTGCGACACCCTCGGCACGGCGGCGCATGATCTCGTCATGAATGCCTTCAGTGGCCCCGATATCAACGCCGCGCGTCGGCTGGTCGATCAGAAGGAATTGCTTGCCTTGGGAAAATTCGCGGGCCAGCACGACCTTTTGCATATTGCCGCCTGACAGGGATTTCACCGGTGCATCCGGTCCCTGGGTGCGAATATCGAACCGCTTGATCAATGCTGCGGCCTCAGCCCGGACCCGACCCCAACGGATCATGCCACCCTTGGAAAAGGCGGGTGAATCCTGCCGTCCCATCAGGATGTTGGACATGATGGACGCCTGCACATCCACTCCGCGCACCAGACGGTCGGCAGGTACATGAGCAAGGCCCGCCCCCCGGACGATATCTGCGGGAGCACCAGCAATATCTCGCCCATTCAGGTTCATACTACCATAACTGGGGGCACGCAAACCAGCCACAACCTCGGCCAGTTCAGTCTGGCCGTTCCCGTCGACACCGGCAATGGCCACAATCTCACCGGCGTGGACGGTCAGAGAGACATCCATCAGCGCGGGCAACCCTCGGTCGTCACGAGCATGAACGCGGGTCAGGGTCAAAACGGGCGCACCGGCGGTTCCGTCGCGACGCTTGCGCCCAAAATCGACAGGACGGCCGACCATCATCTGCGCCAGTCGCGCCTCTGTCAGCCCTTTGGCAGGCTCGGTGCCGATCACAGCGCCATCGCGCAAAACCGTCACCGTGTCCGACACCTCTAGCACCTCGTCCAGATGGTGCGAAATCAGGATCACAGTCATGCCCTGATCGGTGAACCCACGCAGCGTGCGAAACAGATCGCGACCTTCCTGAGGGGTCAGCACGGCGGTGGGTTCGTCCAAAATGACGATCCGTGCGCCTCGGGCGAGCACTTTTAGGATCTCGACGCGCTGTTCGCTTCCGACAGACAGATCGCGCACGACACGGGTCGGGTCAACTGCCAGACCCGAGGAGGCGGAAAGCGCGCGCACAGCAGCCACCTGCGACGCGCTGTCGATTAAGCCGCCGCGCACAATTTCCATGCCCAAGAATATGTTCTCGGCTACGGTCAGCGAGGGAACCAGTTTGAAATGCTGATGCACCATGCCAAGACCAAGGCCGATAGCCACCTGTGGCGAGGTGATCTCGACTTGCGCGCCGTTCACTTTGATTTGCCCGGAATCGGGCAGATGCATCCCGAACAAGACGTTCATCAACGTGGTCTTACCCGCGCCGTTTTCGCCCACAAGGGCGTGGATCTCGCCTTTGCGGACCGCAAAAGACACGTCACGGTTCGCGGTCAGCGGTCCGAACCTTTTGGTAATACCTATCATTTCAATGGCAAAATCGGCGGCAATGTCCGCGGCCATGACCCGTCCCCGATGAGTGTTGAAAAGGGCCACAGAAGTGTGGCCCTTTTCAAGGCATAGACTGGCTTACTTGTTCAGCGCGACAGCAATCTCGCCCGAAGCTACACCAGCGCGGATTTCTTCCATGCGGGTCATGACTTCTGCAGGAATGCGTGGCAACATGTCATCGCAGACCTTGATCTCGACCCCACCCGAGGCGATGCCAACTGACACAGCGCCCGGGACGACTGGGTTTGACCCGTCAACCTCGCCCTTAATCATGGCATAGACGGCGACATCCGCGCGTTTGAGCATCGATGCTAGAATCGCACCGGGAGCCGATGGGCATTGGTCGATGTCGACGCCCACCGCCAGGCGGCCAGCTGCGGTGGCGGCTTGAAGCACGCCCTCGCCGGTCGGACCTGCGGCCTGATAGATCACGTCGATACCTTTGTCATAAAGCGCCATAGACAATTCGCTACCCTTGGCAGGATCGTCGAACGTGCCTGCAAACACGTCAACCACCGTGACGTCGGGGGCGACAAAAGCGACCCCTTCCTGCATGCCGACAAGGAAGTTGCGGATGACGGGGATATCACGCCCGCCAAGAAAACCGACCTGCTTGCTGTCGGTGAAGCCTTCGGCTCCTGCGTCCGTCAACAGACCCGTCAGCGCGCCGACAAGGAACGACCCTTCTTCTTCGACAAAGTCGATGTAGGTCATATTGGGGCTTTCCAGCACGCCGTCGATAAAGATGAAATGCTGTTCGGGATTGGCGTCCGACGTCTTTTGCAGCGCGTCAACC
>CAXNKP010000069.1:0-8481 GCA_964202815.1 Stagnihabitans sp.
AGGGGGGGCCGCTTTGGATGTGTTTGAGGGCGAACCCCATCTGAACCCGCGCTTGCTGGCACTGTCCAATGTGCTTTTGCCACCCCACCACGCCTCTGGCACGGTGGAAACGCGTCGCGCTATGGGGCAACTGATGCGCGACAATATGACGGCGCATTTTGCGGGCCAAGCCCTGCTGACGCCGGTGGCCTAGCGCAAAGCACAGTGACAAAGGCCAAGTTCAGCATCTCGACAGCGCCGTTTCAGCGCCGCATGATCGGACTGCAACAAAGGGTGGGACGATGCGCAACGGTGGGCAAATATTGGAAGAAAGCCTTGTGGCTCTTGGGGCCAAAAAGGCCTTTGGCGTGCCGGGCGAAAGCTATCTAGCTGTCTTGGATGCCATGCACGACACGGTGGGCCGGTTTGACTATATCTTGTGCCGCAACGAAGGCGGGGCCAGTTTCATGGCTGCCGCTTATGGTAAACTGACAGGCCAACCCGGGATTTGCATGGTCACCCGCGGGCCCGGCGCATCAAACGCCATGATCGGCGTGCATACCGCGATGCAAGATTCCACGCCGATGCTGCTGTTCGTAGGCCAGATCGCCCAATCCGACCGCGAGCGCGAAAGCTTTCAAGAGGTGGATTACCGCGCCGTCTTTGGCAGCATCACAAAGTATGTGGTCGAAATCACTGACCCTGCCCGCATTCCCGAACATCTGGCCCGCGCTTGGAAAACCGCACTCTCGGGCCGTCCGGGGCCGGTGGTGGTGTCGTTGCCCGAAGATATGCTGGCGGCTTTGTCCGACACAGCCCCCCTATCCCAACCCCTGCCGAACATATCCCCCGCCCAGCCCGATCCTGCTGCCATGCACCAAGTGCGCGACTTGCTGGCAAAGGCCCAGCGCCCGTTGATCGTGACGGGTGGCACCGGCTGGACAGAACAGGGAAAATCCGCCCTGCAAACCTTTGCCGAGGCGTCAGATATTCCCGTGCTAACGGCCTTTCGCTGCCAAGACGCCTTCGACAACAATGCGCCCGTTTTTGCCGGAGAGGCGGGGGTGGGCATGTGGCCCCATGTGGCCGATCTGATCAAGACCGCTGATGTCATTGTGGCCCTTAATCTGCGCATGGATGAGATGACAACCGGAGCCTATACGCTGCTTTCGGTGCCACTTCCCCAGCAAACCCTGATCCACGTGCATCCAGCCACAGAAGAGCTGGGCAAGATCTACATCGCAGCCCTGCCACTTCACGCCGACCCCAACGCCTTTGCTGCAGCCCTGACGCCCGTAGTTGGCCCATGGGCCACATGGCGTGCGCAAGCCCGCGCGGGGTATGACACGGCCTTTGTGGCCCCCACCCAACCCTCGCCCGTCGATATGGCGGCGGTGATGGCCTATCTGGGCGCTAACCTGCCCGACGATGTGATCGTCACCAACGGCGCGGGCAACTTTGCCGCTTGGCCCAGTCGCCATTTGTGCTTTGGCCCCAAGATGCGGCTGTTGGCCCCGCAGTCGGGGGCTATGGGTTACGGTGTGCCTGCGGCGATTGCCGCCAGTTTGGCCGAACCCGAAAGGATGGTGCTGTGTTTTGCGGGCGATGGCGATTTCCAGATGACCTGCCAAGAACTGGCCACCGCCGCCCAGCACGGTGCGGCCCCTTTGATCCTGATTCTGGACAATGGCATCTACGGCACGATCCGCGCCCATCAAGAACGCCATTTCCCCGCCCGTGTCTTTGGAACGACCATGGTCAACCCCGATTTCACAGCCCTCGCCCGCGCTTACGGCTTTCACGCCGAACGGGTCGAGGCGACCGAAGCCTTTGCCCCTGCCTTTGAACGCGCTATGAAAACCACTCAATCTGGCATTGGTGCGGTTCTGACGCTTACGATTTCCCCTGAAGCCATTGCGCCACGCCAAAGGATCAGTGCCCTGCGCCAAGCGGGGCTTGCCGCCAAAGCATAAAAGCAAACCACCGCGCAGGTTTCCCTGCGCGGTGGCCATTCTTCAAACCAGCTACGCTTACGCCGCCTTACGCGCCGCCAAGACCATTGCCATCGTCTCACCCATCGAACTGGGGTTGGGGGCCACGGTAATGCCTGCCGCCGTCAAGATATCGACCTTTTCCTGCGCGCTTTCGCCAAATGCCGACACGATCGCCCCGGCATGGCCCATCTTGCGCCCCTTCGGGGCTGTCAGGCCGGCGATATAGGCCACGACCGGCTTTTTCATATGGTCGCGGGCATACACAGCAGCCTCTGCCTCTTGTGGGCCACCGATTTCGCCGATCATCATGACGGCATCGGTTTCAGGATCGGCCTCGAACAGTTCCAGAATGTCGCGGAAGCTTGACCCGTTGATCGGATCGCCGCCAATCCCGACCGAGGTGGAAACCCCGATCCCCAAAGCTTTCAACTGCGCCGCAGCCTCATAGCCCAAAGTGCCCGAGCGGCCCACGATGCCAATCCGCCCCGGCATATAGATATGCGGCGGCATGATCCCCATGAAGCCTTTTCCGGGCGAGATGATGCCCGCACAGTTTGGCCCGATGACACGCATCTTGCGCTCGGCCGGATAGCGGCGCAGGAAACGCTTGACCCGCATCATGTCTTGGCTGGGGATGCCGTCTGTCACACACACAGCGGTGCGGATGCCGGCATCTGCGGCCTCCATAATCGCATCCGCCGCAAAGGGCGGCGGCACGAAGATCAACGAGGCTTCTGCGCCCAATTGCTCGACCGCTTCACGCACAGTGTTGAACAGCGGGCGGTCAAGAATGCTTTCCCCACCTTTGCCCGGTGTCACACCGCCCACCACATTGGTGCCGTGTTTGATCATGTCGGCGGCATGGAACGACCCGATCCGGCCCGACATGCCTTGAACGATGACGCGGGTGTTTTCAGTAATCAGAATGGCCATGATGTCCTCCTTAAGCGGCTTTGCGGGGGCGGGCGGCGACAGCGGCCGCGGCGGCTTCGGCCAGGCTATCGGCCGAGATCAAGGGCAAGCCTGACCCATCAATGATGGCCTTGCCCTCTTGGACATTCGTACCCGCCAGTCGCACCACGACCGGGATCGTCAGGCCTACTTCTTTGTAGGCTTGCACCACGCCCTGGGCGACCCAATCGCAGCGGTTGATACCTGCAAAGATGTTCACCAATATCACCGACACATTGCCATCGGCCAGAACCGTGCGAAATGCCCGCACAACCCGTTCAGGGCTAGCACCACCACCGATGTCAAGGAAGTTGGCAGGCTCGCCGCCGGCCAACTTGATCATGTCCATCGTGGCCATGGCCAGACCAGCGCCGTTGATGATGCAGCCGATGTCGCCTTCTAGCCCGACATAAGACAGGCCATGATCGCCCGCCGTGCTTTCGCGCGGGTCTTCTTGGCTGCGGTCGCGCAGTTCGGCAACCTGCGGTTGGCGGAACAGGGCATTGGTGTCAAACGACATCTTCGCATCCAGCGCCACAAGATCACCCGAATGGGTGACAACCAGCGGATTGATCTCCACCATCACAGCATCAAGGTCGCGGTAGGCGCGGTAGCAGGCGCGCAGGGTGGTGACCATCTGTGCGACCTGACCGCCGCGCAGCCCCAGTTGAAAGGCCAACTCACGGGCCTGAAATTCCGACAAACCCGCTGCCGGGTCAACGATCATGCGGCGCAGGCTTTGCGGGTCTTTATCGGCCAGATCTTCAATCTCCATCCCGCCATGGGCCGAGGCTACGATCATGATGCGTTCAGACTTCCGGTCCAGCACAAAGCCAAGATACAGTTCCTGTGCGATGTCCGAAGCCCCTTCGACCCAAACGCGGTAAACGCCTTTGCCATTGGCGTCGGTTTGTTTGGTCACCAGTTGCTTGCCAAACAGCGTGCTGGCAAAGGCCTGCACCTCTTCGGGTGTCTTGCACAGCTTAACCCCGCCCGCCGCGCCGCGCCCGCCAGAGTGGATCTGCGCCTTGACTACCCAGGCCTTGCCACCCAATTCGCGCGCCCGGTAGCCCGCCTGTTCCGGGCTATACGCCAGACCACCGCGCGGCACCGGCACGCCGAAGCGGGCGAGGATTTCCTTGGCTTGGTATTCGTGAATATCCATCTGTTCCTCCCTTTGCGGGGAACAGTTTCGTTGAACCGCCCCCGCGTGATCTGTTTGAATTTTCGCAGAAAATTCGTGGATTATTTGGCGGCGATGGCCTCGGCCAGAACCAGCACATTCATGGCCATCCGCTCGGACGCGGCATCGATCATCCGCCCATCCAGCTGGGCTGCGCCCTTGCCCATGGCTTCAGCCTTGCGCAGCTCTTCGATAATGCGGCGGGCGCGGGTCACTTCGGCCTCTGGCGGCGAAAAGACTTCGTTGGCAAGGTCAATCTGCGACGGATGGATGGCCCACTTGCCCTCGCATCCCAAAGCCGCTGCCCGGCGAGCGCCGTCCTTATAGCCTTCGGGATCGCTGAAATCGCCAAACGGCCCATCAATCGCGCGCAAGCCGTAAGCGCGGCAAGCCACCACCATCCGGCTGATCGAGGCATGCCATTGATCGCCCGGATAATGCGGGTTCAACCCACCAATGTTTGTCGTGCGCGCCCGCATCGAGGCGGCAAAATCTGCCACGCCGAAATGCAGCGCCTCAAGCCGGCCGCCGAATTGGGCGATGGCTTCGACATTGGCCATGCCAAGGGCGGTTTCGATCAAGGCTTCCAGACCCACGCGGGTGGTATAGCCCTTGGCCTGTTCGATCTGGTTGACCATGGCTTCTACCATGTACAAATCACCCGTCACACCCACTTTGGGCACCAGCAAAGTGTCAACCTTGTCGCCAGCCTGTTCCATCACATCCACCACGTCGCGGTACATGTAATGCGTGTCCAGCCCGTTGATCCGCACCGAAACGGTCTTGCCCTTAGCGCGCCAATCGATGTCGTTCAGCGCCTGAATGGCGTTTTTACGCGCCTGCACCTTTTCGGACGGGGCAATGGCATCTTCCAAATCAAGAAAGACATAATCTGCAGGGCCATCGGCGGCCTTGTCGATCATCGTGGGGTTCGATGCCGGAACTGCCAGTTCCGAGCGTTGCAGGCGCGCTTTGCGCATGGGGTGAAGCGTATGGCTCATCTTGGTATCCTGACTTCCTGAAGAATTATTCTGCGGCCATCGCGATGGACGCCTGGGTGTGCTGGGCATAAACGGCCTGCGCGGCGGCAACGCCTGCGCCGAAGGTGATGGTGGCCCCCGCCGCGGCCAGCGACAGTTCTGCCAAAGCGATGGCCGTCAGGCACATACCCTCGTTGCAATCGCCAATATGGCCGATGCGAAACACCTTGCCCGCCAGCGGCCCAAGGCCAGACCCAAGCGAGGCATTGTAGCGATCATAGGCAATCTTGATCACATCGCGTGCATCCACACCTTCAGGCGTGCGAATGGCCGTGACAGTATCAGAATATACCGACGGGTTTTCGGCACAAACCTCTAGCCCCCACGCCTGCACGGCGGCGCGAACACCTGCGGCCAGACGGCGGTGGCGGGCGATGATTGTGTCAAAGCCCTCTTCCATCATCAGGTCGAGTGCTGCGCGCAGACCGTGCAGCAGTTGCATCGGCGGCGTGTAGGGGAAGTAACCCGTTTCGTTGTTCTTCACCTGATCCGAGAATTCAAAATAGGCCCGGCGCATCTTGGCAGTTTCAGCGGCCTTCATCGCCTTTGGGCTGACGCCCAGAATGCCCAGACCCGGCGGCATCATCAGGCCCTTTTGGCTGCCCGTCACGGCCAGATCAACGCCCCATGCGTCCATCTCAAACGGCAAACATCCGATCGAGGATACGCCGTCCAAAAACAGCAAGGCATCATGGGAAGCCTCGTCCATCACGCGCCGTAGTGCGGCGATGTCGGATGTGACACCGGTCGCGGTTTCATTATGAGTGACAAAGACGGCCTTGATCTCCCCCTTGCGATCTGCGGCCAGACGGCTGGCGAACTCGCTGATGGGGGCCCCTGCACCCCAAGGCAGATCGACCAGTTCAACGTCCAGGCCCAACCGCTCGGCCCTTTGGGCCCAAAGCACGGAAAACTGGCCATGACGGGCCATCAACACGCGGTCGCCGGGCGACAGGGTATTGGTGATTGCGGCCTCCCACGAGCCTGTGCCAGTGGCTGGAAATACCAGCACATGGCCGTCTTGGGTGCGAAACAGGGTTTTCAAATCGCGGAAGATGCCAATATTGGCCGCGCCGAAGTCATGGGCGCGATGGTCTTGCATCGGCACATTCATCGATTGACGAACACGTTCCGGCACATTGGTCGGGCCGGGGATGAACAGGTGATTGATTCCAGTGCGCATAGCTTCCTCCGATTGATCAATCTCCTGTTACACCGCTTTTATTTTAAGCAAAGCGCAAATAGGTTACGCTGTGAATGCGATACTTTACAGATTTACATAATTGTAATACTGTAAACACGACAAACCCTAGATTGTGTGCGGCGGTATGCAAAAGACTTTCATAGGCCCCCACCTGCGCCGATTGCGCGTGGAACGCGGCGAAACCCAAGGCGCTATGGCCAAGGTGCTGGGGATCAGCCCCTCTTACGTCAACCTGTTGGAAAACAACGAAAGATCGGTATCTGTGCAAGTGTTGCTGCGCTTATTTGATGCCTACGGCGTCGACTGGCGCGACATCGCCGAAGAAGACGGCACAGCCCAGCTATCCGACCTGCGCGCCGTGATTCAAGACCCGCTTTTCACCCAAACCCGCCCCGATTTGCCCCAGTTGCGCGCAGCTTTGGTGCATGCGCCCGCCTTGGTTCACAGCTTCATGACACTTTACCGGAGCTATGCGGTGGTGTCGGATCAACTTTTGTCCCTCACCGAAAGCGGCGCGCCGCAGGTTTCCTCCTCGCCCGAGGCGGCGGTGCATGATGTTTTTCGCCGCAATCGCAACCATTTTCGTGAGTTGGAAGAGGCCGCCGAATCTTTCTGGCCCCAGCCGATCGAGCGGGACGAGCTGTATGTCACCCTAAAACGCCGCCTGCGCGACAGTTTGGGCGTGAATGTGCGCGTCTGCCGTGTCGAAGACCTGCCGGGTGCGCTGCGCGAATATGACGAATCCCGGCGTGAGATTTTGCTTTCCGAGGCGCTTGACCAGCCCAACCGCACCTTTCAGCTGGTGCATATGGCGGGCTTGTTGGAGCAGCGCACCCCGCTGGATGCCCTGATCCAGCGCAGTGGCATCCGCGACCCGCGCGGGGTGGCAAGGTTGCGGGTGGAATTGGCCAACTACTTCGCCGCCGCTGTCTTGATGCCCTACGCAGCGTTTTTGTCCGAAGCGCGGGCCTCGAAATACGACTTTGACCATATCTCGACCCGCTTTGGCGTCAGCTTTGAACAGGCCTGCCACCGCGCCACCACCTTGCAGCGCGAAGGGGCGCAAGGCGTGCCGTTCTTTTTCTTGCGCATCGACAAGGGCGGCAATGTGACCAAGCGGTTCAACGCGACCGATTTTCACCTTGCCGAATATGGCGGCGCTTGCCCGCGGTTGGACGTGCACACCAGCTTTCGCACCCCGGGCCGGATCGTGCCGCAGTTCGTGGAAATGCCCGACCGCAGCCAGTTTTTCGTCTTTTCGCGCACCGTCGACAGGCCGACATGGGAGCGTCACACCCAAGACAACCGTTTGGCCGTGGCCATGGGCTGTGCGATAGGGTTCGCGCCTGAGATTGGCTATGCCGAAAGCTTTTCCGTCTCTGCCGCGCGGATGACGCAGATTGGCATCAACTGCCGCATCTGCCCCCGCGCCAACTGCGATCAACGCGCGCATCAGGCGGCCATCTTAACCCAACCGGTCGACGAATTGCGCCGCGGAGTGACGCGGTTTGATGTCAGTTAAGCGGCCTTAACCGCCTTTGATTCGCTGGATAAGATAAATCTCGTTCGCCGCGCTGACCGCGCCAAAGCGGCTGGCGGTCAGCACGCCGTCAATGCTGACCGAGACACCCGCCGCAATCACTGGCCCAAGCCCCGGATGGGCCGCAACCAGCCCATCCAGCATTTGCCCCACCGTGTCGGCCTGCACCTGCACCACCTCTACCCCATCGGTAAAGCGGCGCAGGCCGGACCACAGGTGAACCTGAACCACGACCCTTTGCCTTGATCGCCGCCAAGACCTTCGGCGGTGACAGCGGAAGCGAGCGAATCCGTGCCCCCGTCGCCATCGCCACAGCATTGGCAATCGCAGGCAAGGGCGGGGTGATGCCCGTTTCGCCCACGCCGCGCACGCCGTAGGGATGGCCGGGGTTTGGCACTTCGACAATCACGGTGTCGATCATCGGCAAGTCGGATGCCACGGGAATGCGGTAATCCAAGAAAACCGCGTTTTGCAAACGGCCATTCGCGCCGTAAACATATTCCTCGTTCAGCGCCCAGCCGATGCCTTGCACAGCGCCGCCTTGATACTGGCCTTCGACATAGGCCGGATGAATGGCGCGGCCCGCATCT
>CAXNKP010000070.1:0-8445 GCA_964202815.1 Stagnihabitans sp.
CGCGGAACTGGGCGTCGAGATGATCGCAGGCCCGCATTGCTATTCTTTCTTTGAAGGCAACGCGACCTTCTCGCAGCATCTGGACAGCGAAATCTCTGCCTTTTACCTGACAGACTTTCTGGTGCGCCAGTTTGACGCCTTTGTCTGGAAGCCAATGGGATTGGACCGCTACCCGCAATTGCGCGACACCTACTTTGGCAATTACACCAAATTGGTCTATCAGGCGCAAACTGATGACCCTGCCCTGACGGCCAAGGCCGCCCAATGCGCCCAAAGGTTGGGCTTGGCCTATGAACGCCGATTCACCGGATACGGTGATTTGGCCACAACGATGGAGCTTATCGCGCAATGACCGGCCCAGACGATTTTGCCAAACAATTCGCCGGAGCGTTCGGACGACAGGATGCGGCCGAACTGGGCCGCTTCTTGGCCGAGGATGCCGATGTGCAGACCCTGACCGGGGCCTTCGTAGACAGCGCGGCTGAGGCCGAGGTGGCCTTTGCTGGCGAATTCGCCGGCATTTTTGCGGCGGCACGGCTGGTATCCGGGCGGCAACGCTTGCGCATGCTGGGGCCGGGGGCCGCGATTGTGACGCAACGCTATGTTGTCAGCGGGGCGCGCGACGACCAAGGGGCCGAATTGCCACGATTTGGCGCGGTGCTGACGGCGGTTCTCACCGCGCGCAATACGGGGTGGCAGGCCGTCAGCCTGACCTTTTCAGCCACCGGCCAGTAGGGCGCGGGCGGCATCGCGGGCGGCTTGGGTCACTGTGTCACCAGCCAGCATGCGGGCGATTTCCTCAACCCGTGCAGCGGGGTTCAGCGCCGTGACGGTCGACAAGGTGACATCGTTTTCCACCCGCTTTTCCACCCGCCAATGATGCGCGCCCAAGGCCGCCACCTGCGGCGAATGGGTGACAACCAGCACCTGTGCCGCACTTGCCAGATGCGCCAAGCGACGGCCCACGGCATCGGCGGTCGCGCCACCCACGCCGCGATCAATCTCGTCAAAAATCATTGTAAGGCCGGGAGTTTGCCCGGTCAGGCAGACCTTCAGCGCCAAAAGAAACCGGCTAAGTTCCCCACCCGAGGCGATGCGGTTCAACGCCCCCGCAGGCGCACCGGGATTGGTGGCGACGGTAAAAGTCACCTCGTCTTGCCCCTCGGGGCCGGGCTGTTGGGAGGCAAGATCGGTGCGAAAGATGGCGCGTTCCATCTTGAGCGGGGCCAGTTCACCCGCCATGGCAGAATCCAGCCGCAGGCCTGCGGCGCGGCGGGCCTCGGTCATGGCCGCAGCCCGGCGGGTGTAGTCGGCTTCGGCCAGACCCGCTGCTTGGCGCAGGCGGATCAAGCCACGCTCGCCGCCATCCAAAGCCTCTAGCCTTGCGCGCAAAACTTGCGCATGCGGGCCAAGATCATCGGGCAGGACAGCATGTTTTCGGGCGAGGGCGCGGATGGCAAAGAGGCGCTCTTCCAAGCGTTCAAGGGCGGATTCATCAAAATTCAGCGCGTCAAGGCAGGCTTCAACGCCAGATTGCGCCTCGGCCAAGTCCAAGCTGGCACGTTCAAGGGCTGCAAGCGGCGCATCAAGGCGGCCTTCGGCCTTGTCGGCCGCACCGCCCAACCAACGCAGCGCGTCTTGTAGGGCGGGGTCGGCCCCCTGCCCCAGCGCCTGATGCGCGCGGGCGATGTCTTCACGGATGCGCGCGGCACCTTGCATCGACCGGCGCCGGGTATCCAGCGTGGCTTCTTCCCCCGCCTTTGGATCAAGCTTGTTGAGTTCGGCCACGGCATGGCGCAGAAAGTCTTCCTCGGCGCGGATGGCGGCCAAGGCGGCTTCGGCCGCAGCCAGATCACGCAACGCTTCTGCGCGGGTGCGCCAAGCGGTGCGCAGACCCGACAGATCAAGCGCTGCAAAACTATCCAGCAATTGGCGATGGCCGCGCGGGTTCAAAAGGCCCCTGTCGTCGTGCTGGCCATGCAGTTCGACCAAAGTGTCCGACAGATCGCGCAGCACCTCGCCAGAGGCGCGGCGGTCATTGATATAGGCGGTTTTGCGGCCATCAGCACTGTTGGTACGGCGCAAGATCAACTCGTCAGCGGGTTCCAACCCGGCAGTATCGAGCACGGCGCGGGCGGCATGGCCTTGGGGCAGATCGAAAACGGCCGTCACCTCGCCCTGTGCGGCCCCGGTGCGCACCAGATCGGCGCGCCCGCGCCAGCCCAGCACAAAGCCCAAAGCATCCAGCAAAATCGACTTGCCCGCCCCGGTTTCCCCCGTCAGCACATTCAGGCCCGGCTGGAACGTCAAGTTCAGCCGATCAATGATCAGCACATCGCGGATTTCAAGACTGCGCAGCATCACACCACCCGCAGGCGAATGAAATCACAACCACTCGCCCTTGATCATCTGCCGGTAGATCGTAGAAAGCCAGCCGGTGCCCTTGGCCTCTGGTGCCAAGCCCTGTTTTTTCAGAAGATTAAAGGCATCGACATAGAAGGGGCTGGATTTGTAGTTATAGCCTAAAATAGCGCCGGCAGTCTGCGCCTCGTCCGGCAGGCCAAGGGCTAGGTAGCATTCTACCAAACGTTCCAATGCCTCTGCCGTCTGGGCGGTGTTTTGGTAATCTTGCACCACATTGCGAAAACGGTTCAGCGCGGCGCTGTATTGGCGCTTTTTCAGATAATAGCGGCCAATTTCCATTTCCTTGCCGGCCAGATGGTCAAAGGCCAGATCGAATTTCAACATTGCCGACTTGGCATATTCGCTGTCAGGAAATTGTTCTATCACCACGCGCAAGGCTTGCAGGGCTTGGAAGGTCAGGCCCTGATCGCGGCCGACCTCGTCAATCTGGTCGTAATAGGACAGGGCCACAAGATAATGGGCATAGGCCATATCTTCGCCGGCGGGGTAGACCTGAATATACCGCTGTGCGGCTGTCCGCGATTCGTCGTAATTCTTTCTTTGGTGCAGGGTAAAGGCCTGCATGATGACAGCGCGCTTGGCCCATTCTGTATAGGGGTAAAGCCGTTCGACATCTTGAAAATAGGTCAGCGCCTCTTTGGCATTGGTCTTGGCATCGCCCTTCCCATCCAAGGCCAATTCGCCCTTGGTATAGATTTGTTCAGCCGTCATGCTGTCAAGGGGGTTAGCTTCTGGGGTCTTTGGGCTGCAAGCGGACATCGTCGCCAATATCAGCGCAATTCCCAGACCGCGCCGGAAGCTTGATCTTGCGAATGTCATCGTCTTGCCTATCCTCAACCAACCGCAGCCAGACACAACCTGCGCCCCGCCATCCTTTAAGGATTCCTAACACATAAAAATCCGGGGCGCAAAACGGCTTTCACCGCCAGAGCCGCCCTCAGACGTAAAGCGGCAAATCCCCGCGATGCACGCCGACACCGGGCAACGTGCCACCTGCGAAAGCGTCACAATCATCCAGAACAAATGCGCCCGGCGTGGTGAAAAGTTTGCGCAGCAGACGGTTTGTCAGCGCATGGCCGGCCCGAACCCCCGTATAGCGGGCCAAAAGGGGCGCGCCAGCCAAGGACAGGTCGCCCAAAGCGTCCAGCATCTTGTGGCGCACCGGTTCGTCAGCATACCGCAACCCCCCCGGAGACAGCACCTTATCGCCGTCAAACACCACCGCGTTGGCCAAGGTACCGCCCTGCGCCAAGCCCAAGGCCCGCATCGCATCGACATCTGCTTGACTGCAAAAGGTACGCGAATCGCACAACTCGCGCACAAAGGCGCCGTTGGCCATATTCAAATGGTGCGATTGCTGACCGATACCACGATCAGCAAAATCGATTCGAAAGTCGATTTCCAGCATTTCAGCCGGGTCGAGGCGGGCGAAGGCAGCACCATCTTGCACCTCAACCGGCATCAGAACCCGAATGGTGCGGACAGCGGCCGTTTGCGTGCGAATCCCCTTGGCCAAAATCGCCGCCACAAAGGGCGCGGCAGAACCATCAAGGATCGGCACTTCCGGCCCGTCAATCTCGATGAGGGCATTGTGCACGGCCAAGCCAGCCAGCGCCGCCATCAGATGTTCAATGGTTGAGACATGAACGCCGTCCTCGTTGGCGATCTGGGTGCAAAGCCTTGACGGCACGACCGCATCCCAGCGGGCGGGCACCAAACAGCCTGCGCCGCGCAGATCGGTACGGCGAAACCAGATGCCATAATCAGCCGAGGCCGGTCGCACAACCAAACGAACCGGTTTGCCGCTGTGCAAGCCGGTGCCCTTGAAACTGACCGGCGATTTAACTGTATTCTGCACCGAAACCTCTGAATTCCATTATGAAGCGAAGCCAAGCGCTGCCAGTCTTGATTTCAATTAACCGACCAAGCGGCCAAGCTCAATTCACGCTTTATGACGTCATGTAACACTCAAAGACGCTTTGTATAGCGATGAAAAAACACAAAAGCCCAAGCTTTGCGCTTGGGCTTTTGACTATATTGCACGCCCTTGATCGGGTCAGTTGGCTTGTCTGCGCAAGAAAGCTGGAATTTCCAACTTGTCCTGATCCGTTGCAGGCTCTGCTTCGTCATCATAGCTGGCGACGGGGGGCTGGGCGCGTTGCGGTTGGGCGGCTTCAGCGGCGCTGCCCCCCGACATCCGGCTGATCAAAGAGCCGATGCCAAATCGCGCAGGTTTTGCAGTCGGGGCCGCGGATCGGGCCGCAGGCTGTTGTGCGGAAGCAGGCGCTTTGCTGACGGCTGCTTGCAGACGGGCCATCGCCTCGGGCGAGGGCGACCCCATGGCGCGCGGGCGCGGGGCGATGAAGTTTCCAGCATCGGCATCACGCGGCGCGGTGGGGGCGGTTGGTGCAGGGCGCTGATCTGCCGCAGGGCGATAGACGGGCGCGGGCACATCTTCCTGAGGCGCAAAGGCGCGGGGCTGTTCGAATTGCGCGCGCGATGGCGCAGGCATCGGCGCGGGGTCTGCTGCCGACGGGACTGCCGGCGCGGCGGGGGCTGCTGGGGTCGGCGTCGCCGCTGGTTTCAGCGGTTCTTGCATCGAACGGCGGGCGTGAGGCGGTTCTACGCGGGCATTCTTGATGTCGATACCAGTGGCCACAACCGACACCCGCAGCACACCTTCCATCGTGGTGTCCAAGGTCGATCCCACGATGATATTGGCGTCAGGATCCACCTTTTCGCGGATGATGTTGGCGGCTTCGTCCAATTCAAACAAGGTCAGATCATAGCCGCCGGTGATGTTGATCAAGACACCCTTTGCCCCATGCAGGCTGATTTCGTCCAACAGCGGGTTGGCAATGGCTTTTTCTGCTGCCTGAACCGCGCGATCATCGCCCGAGGCTTCGCCGGTGCCCATCATGGCCTTGCCCATCTCGTCCATGACGGCGCGCACATCGGCAAAGTCGAGGTTGATCAGGCCCGGACGTACCATCAGATCGGTCACGCCCTTGACGCCTTGGTACAGCACATCATCTGCCATGGCGAAGGCTTCGGTAAAGGTGGTGCGTTCATTGGCCAGTCGGAACAGGTTTTGATTGGGAATGACGATCAGCGTGTCGACCACTTTTTGCAGCGCCTCAATGCCCTCTTCGGCTTGCCGCATCCGCTTGTTGCCTTCGAACTGGAAGGGCTTGGTCACAACACCCACAGTCAGAACGCCCAATTCGCGCGCAGCCTGCGCTATGATGGGCGCGGCCCCCGTACCGGTGCCGCCACCCATGCCGGCGGTGATAAAGCACATATGCGCGCCGGCCAGATGGTCGACGATTTGTTCGATCGATTCTTCAGCGGCAGCAGAGCCTACCGAGGGACGCGCCCCGGCACCCAGCCCTTCGGTAACTTTAAGACCCATCTGGATCTTGTGGGTCGACCGGCTTTGTTGCAGGGCCTGCGCATCTGTATTGGCCACCACAAACTCGACCCCCTCGAGTTTTTTATCGATCATGTTATTGACCGCGTTGCCCCCGGCGCCGCCCACGCCAAACACCGTTATGCGCGGCTTTAAATCGTCGCGATCTGCACTGACTGTCAAGTTCAAAGCCATTTCACGCCCCGCCGTTTTTTGTTGAAAGCAGCGGCCCAGCGCTGCCTTGTTTTTCAGCTTACAGGCCGACGCGCACCGATTTTGCCGCTGCATACATCGACTTACCCCTTACCCTAGACACACTGTTCAAAAAGGTCACTATAAAACCGCGCCTTCAGCACAAAACATGGTGAATAAATTTCCAAAAGCCCCGTCATCTTGCCCAAAGTGCCTTGTATTGCGAGTCACCAGTTGTCCTTAAACCATTTTAGCGCTCTTTTGATCGAACGCGCCGGATAACGCTCTGCCGGAATGTCAAAATCCCACCATTCATCTTGCGGATGCGCGGCAAACAGACACAGGCCAACGGTGGAGGCAAAGGACGGCCCCGTGGCGGCTTGTGGCAGGCCTTGCACGCGCAGCGGGCGTCCCATGCGGACACGTTGGCCCAAAATGCGGCTGGCCAAACCGTCCAGTCCGGGGATCTGGCTGGCCCCGCCTGTCAGCACGATCTGTTGGCTGGGCAAATGGGAAAATCCTGCAATTTCAAGCCGTTCAGCGGCTTTCTCAAGGATTTCCTCGACGCGGGGCCGGATGATGCCGATCAATTCGGTGCGGCTTACCTGCCGGCGGTCTTTTTCCCAGTCGCCACTGTCTGCGCCAATGTCAATCATCTCGCGGTCGTCCATGCCCGTGGCATGAACCCCGCCGTGTTTGGTTTTCAACCGTTCCGCCACGGCTAGGGGCACGTGCAGACATTGCGCAATGTCTGCTGTGACATGATCGCCGCCCAATCGTACCGCATCCGAAAAAATCATGTGCTTTTTCATGAAGATCGACAAACCTGTCGACCCGCCACCCAAATCCAGGCAGGCTGCACCCAGTTCGCGCTCGTCCTCGACCAAGGACGCGATCCCCGAGGCATAGGACGACGAGGCAATCCCCGCCAGATCAAGATCACAGCGCTTGATGCAATAAAGCAGGTTTTGCACGACAGCGGCATCCACCGTCAAAAGGTGCATGTCGCAGGCCAAGCGGTTGCCAGTTTGGTCCCGCGGATCAGCAAGGCCCGTGCGGTGATCAAGCGCGAAGTTGACAGGTTGCGCGTGAATCACCTCTCGGCCTTGGCCGATGTCGGGGGGATTGCAGGCGGCCAAAACCCGCGCCACATCGTTTTCGTGGACGAGGCCATCGTGCAAGTCAATCTCGCCCGCCAAGCCATAGCTGCGCGGTTCGCCCCCAGAAAAGCAGGCGATCACATGATCTACCCGCACGTTCGCCATTTTTTGGGCTGCCTGCACCGCCGTGCGGATGGCGCGTTCAGTTTCAGTCATCGCGCTGATTTCGCCAAAACGCACCCCGCGAGAGCGCGTGGTGGCGGCCCCGATCACGCGAAAGTTCGATTGCCCGGCCATAGAGCCCATGCCATCGGCTTCGCGCGCCTCACCTGACCCGTCAAAGCGTAAGATCAGGCAGGCGATTTTTGAGGTGCCAACATCCAAGATCGCAATCATGCCCCGTTGCAGGGCCGTCTTGCGCAGATGCCGCATGGAACGTTGGGATTGGTACAGGTCTGTCATGATTTTGGCGCGATCCAAACGGTTATACCATGCGTCATGCGTAGCGCATCTAGGGCTGGCGGGGCAAGGCGTAGAACAGGGCGTTGCGGGTTGCGCAGATCGACCATCAGAAGATCCCGCTCAAGCAGGTTTTCAGCGGCGTTGAGCGCGATCAGCCCTTGCATCGCCGCAAAGGGGTTTTCAGCCGGCAACAAGATGCGCTGGTCACGGTCTAAGACCAGATCCCAGCGGCGGGTGCCGATACGGATCAGCCCACGGATACGGCTGGCAAAGGGTGAGGCGGCTT
This sequence comes from Stagnihabitans sp., assembly GCA_964202815.1. Classification (GTDB taxonomy): domain Bacteria; phylum Pseudomonadota; class Alphaproteobacteria; order Rhodobacterales; family Rhodobacteraceae; genus Stagnihabitans. The sequence goes on from CAXNKP010000070.1 coordinate 7,874, forward strand.
GCAACAGGGCCCTTGCCTCGGAGATGGCTTGATCGGCACCCTGCCCTGCGACCAGCGGCAGATCGGCGCGGTCAGCACGTTCGGCAAGGCCCGCGATGCGGTGGCCGGTTTCATCCAGCAAGATCAGCCCGGCATCACTGCGCCAGACCCAGGCAGGCTGGCGTTCGGTGATGGTGATTTGCAGCACATTGCTCGCCCCGATGCGCACCACAGCGCGCGCCACCGCATCGAGATTTTCAGCCGATATACGGATCGCATCCAAATCCAGATCCAGCGCCGATTGTGGTAACTTAAGGCCCAATTTGGCACGCACGGCATCGGCCAATTCGGGCGAAGCCCCATCGATCGACACCAGATTGACCATGAATATCGGCTGCTCTTTCATCTGCGCTTTGGCCGAGGTGATCCCCCCCCAAAAAGCGTCCCGCCGCGCGGGGCTGGCAAAAAACAGACCCACGCCAAGCGCCACCACCAACAGGGGCAAGCCAATGCGCAACACCGCGCGAAACCCCCGCGTCAACCAAAGGCGCTGCATCTTATAAGCCCATCGCGACGGGGCCGGATCACGGCGA
>CAXNKP010000071.1:0-8429 GCA_964202815.1 Stagnihabitans sp.
ACATAGGGGCGGGTCGCGGCGTATTTTCCCGACGCGCCGGTCGAGGGGGGCGGGGCAAAGTATTCCAGCACCCGCAACTCCTCCGGGCCCCAAGCAAAGGCGTGATGCCATGTGTCTTTCTGGAAAAATACCGATTCGCCTTTATGAACCAGATGGACCTCGCCGTTCTCGGGGTTGGCGATAATCATCGTGCCCATCAAAACGGTCAGCACCTCATCCGCGCCAAAGACGGTGCGGAAGCTTTCGGAATGGCGAAACCCGTCGCCGGGTGGCATGCCAAAGACCAGTTGGTGGATCTGCCCCGAGGAGACATAGATCCAGTCATCCACCTGCCCCGCCGCCACATCCCCCCAGATGTGCCGCGTGACCTTGGCATAGGGGATGGGGGTGGGGCCGTCAAAGACCGGGCGGGGCGAGGATTTGTAGGCCATGGTCTACTCCGGCGCGTGGTCAAGATGGGGGGCAGTCTTGTCGGCCACCTTGTCAAACCGGACAGGGGTAAAGCTGGACACGATGGGCAAAGCCTGCCCCGTCCGCCCGCTTTCCATGGATTTGGCCATGATTTCCAGCACGTGATAGGCATGCTCGGGCGCGTTGGTGGGCTTTCGGTCGTTTTGGATGGCTTGGATCAGATCGCGGATCCCATCCGTCCACTGCCAGCGCGTGCGCGCGGTGTGATCCTGCCAGAACCCGTCCTTGTTGCGCCAAAGCTTGTAGCCATGCGGGTCCCAATCATCCGAGAGCATATTGATGGTGCCTTCGGTGCCGTAGACCTCGATCCCGGGTACGTCATAGCGCTGGATGGTAAAGCCCGTTGTGACGACGGCGAAACACTGGTTGCCAAAATCCATCAGCAGTTGGAAATTGTCATCAGTTTGCACTGTCATTTTCTTGTTGTTCACGATCCGCTCGGGGATCGCGATGCCGGTCATCGCCATGACCCTTTTGCAGGGGCCCAGCAGGCCGGTCAGCGTGGCGATGTTATAAACCCCAAGGTCAAACATCGGGCCGCCGCCGGGTTCGTAAAAGAAGGGGTCCCAATCGGGGCCGGACCAGCCGTAAAAGCCCCGCGCAGTCAAGGGGCGGCCGATGTCGCCGTTGTGGATGTGGCGCCACATGTCCTGATAGGTTTGTGACAGGGTGACATGCGGGGCGCAGACCAGATGGCCCTTGCTGACTTTGGCCAGCGCCACCAGTTCGGCCGCCTCGGCCAGATCCATCGACATGGGCTTTTCAACCAAGACATGTTTACCTGCGTTCAAGGCCTCACGGGTCAACTGCCCGTGGCTTTGCATCGAGGTTAGGATCAGAACGACATCGACATCGGGGTGGGCCAGAACCTCGCGGTAGTCGGTGGTGAAATTCGCGATGCCCCAATTGCGGGCGCGTTCCGCTTGGCCCGGCCGCAGATCACAGCCGATGATGATTTCGCACGGCGTGCCTTCCAGATTAAGTCGCCGGATATGGGGCACATATTTCTGCGACACCGATCCCAGACCAATCACCCCGCAGCGCACCGTTTTTACCATGACTTCCCCCATCCAAGCGTCGGCCCTGCTGGGCTTTGGGGGATCATGCGACCAGATTCAGTTACAGGAAATAGTGCCTTTGGTCATGCTCCGCGCAGGGCGGCCATGTATTCGCCGAAAAGTTCGCGCTCAGTTGTGATGTCAAGCTTGCGGTAGATCGTCAGACGGTAGTTCTTGACTGTGCCACGCGACAGGCCAAGCTTGCGGGCTATCTCGATCATCGGATGGCCCTGAAGGGTTAGCAGAACCACATCTTGCTCGCGGCCCGACAGTTGGGCAGCCATCGTGGGTGGCAAACCTGTGGCCGGTTCGGCCCCTGTCTGCAGATCGATCGTTATCTCGTCGCAAAACCCTCCGGGGGCCGGGCCAAAGTCGGGCGGCAACTGGGTGCGGCGCAGCGACATTTGGCCCGGTAGGCGCAGGGTGCAAGGCCCACGCGCCATGAGGGTTTGCAACGCCTCGCTCAGTGCCAGTTCACGGGCGGCCCAAGCCTGCGTGGCAAAGACCTGCAACCCATGCGCATCGACAAAGCGCAGCGGTCGTTCCGCGCCGATGGGCGAATTGCCGGGGTCGACGCCTGCCGTGACGAAGATGCTAAGATGCCGGCGGTGCAAGGCCGCCAACAGCGGGAACAGGCGGCGGATACGGGCGACTTCGGTCGCGTGAAACACGCCGCGCGCGCGGTCAAGGACCAGCGTGGGCGAGGCATCGCCGATAGGCGGCAGGAATACCGCGATTTCGTCGTGGATCGCCATGGCCGTCAGAAACTCGCGCGCATAACGGCTGCGACCGATCCCTGCATCCATGGCGCGCAGGCGGTAAACGCCGGTTTCCCCGCCGCTCTTCCAATGCACATAGAAGGGGTCAAAGGCGAAATAGTGGTTGTAATAGGCCATCATGGCCAGCGTTGGTTCCACCCGTGGGATGATCAGATCGGGCGGGGCTGCGCGGGAATAACGGACCAATGCCGCCAGATCATGGGGGGCGGCAGAGCCAAGAATATCCAGCAAAGCATCATAAAAATCGCCCGTCCCCAGCCGGTCGATGGCCCGGGCTGTCAGGGCGGCTATATCGGCATCATGGACTTGGCTCATGTCTCCCCCACAGGGTAATGTGACCCATTCTGCGGGGTCTGTCCAACATGACTTTCGGCAGGGGCGCGCTGCATAGGCTTGCCCAAGTGGTGCCAGCCAGACTAACCTTGGCGTGGGGTCAAGGAAAGATCATGGGATGAAGATTGGCAATGCACCTTGTTCGTGGGGGGTGTTCTATCCGACCGGCAATGCAGTGACGGCGCAAGACTATCTGGCCGCCGTTTCGCGGGCAGGTTACCGCGTGACCGAACTTGGGCCGCTGGGCTTTTTGGGCGAGGATCCCGATTGGATCGCCGGGGCCTTGCAAGCCCATGGGCTGGAACTTGCGGGATCGGCCCATGTGCACACCTTGGCCGACCCCACCTCGGGCCCCGCACTGACGGCGGCGTTGCATCGACAAGGCCGGCTGTTGCAGGCCTTGGGTGCGCGCGATCTGATCTTGATGGACGAAAGCGAGTTCTACCCCGAGGCAGCGCAAGGCGTGGTGAACGAGGCGGGGTGGCAAGTTGCCATGGCCATGATCCGCGCGGCTAAGGACCAGATGCGCGGCTATGGCATCCGTCTGCACATCCATCCCCATGTCGGCACCTGTATCGAGCGCGAGGCGCAGATTGACCGGATGCTGGCCGAGACGGGGGTTTCGCTGTGCTTTGACACGGGCCACCACGCGTTTTGGGATCAGGACGTTCTGGCCTATATGGACCGCGTCTGGGACAGGATCGGGTTTGTGCATCTTAAGAACGTCAACCCGCAGGTCCGCGCGCGGGTTCTGGCGGGAGAATTGGGGGTGAATGCCTCTTTCAATCACGGTGTCATGGCCCCGCTGTCGGACGGGGCGGTCGATATCGCGGCTGTCATGCGGCTGTTGGTGGCGCGGGGTTATGATGGGTATTGCATTGTGGAACAAGACCCGTCCGAAGAGGCCGATGTGACGCCCGAAACCTTGGCACGGCGCAATCTGGACACTCTTTTGCCAATGTTAGGGGGCTGATCCATGCGCGCCATCCGCATCTTTGAGACGCCAGAGGCTTTGGGCGAGGCGGTGGCCGCCGACATCGCCACCCGCATCGCGCGGGGTGGGCGTTTCTTGCTGGGCTGCCCCGGAGGGCGTAGCCCGCAGCCCGTCTATGCCGCTTTGGCGCGGCGGGTAGAGTTGGATCTGTCGGGCGTGATGATCGTGATGATGGACGATTACCTGACCGATGCGGATGGCGTTCTGACCCATGTCGACGCCGCAGCCCATTACTCGTGTCGCCGCTTTGCGCGTGAAGACATCCAAGCTGTGCTTAATGCAGGGCGGCCTGTGGCGCGGCAAATTCCCGATGTGAACGTCTGGTTTCCCGACCCAGCCGATCCAGGTGCTTATGACAAGCGGATCGCGGCTGGGGGCGGGATTGACTATTTTCTGCTGGCCTCGGGGGCCAGTGACGGCCATGTCGCCTTTAACCCTGTGGGGTCTGCGTCCCAAAGCCTCACCCGCATCGTCGATCTGGCTGAGGCGACACGGCGCGACAATCTGAAAACCTTTCCGCAATTTGCCAATCTGGAGGCTGTTCCCGGTCACGGCGTGACGGTCGGAATTGCCACCATCGCCGCTGCCCGCGCGGCAGGCATGGTGGTCTGGGGGGCAGGCAAAGGGCTGGCTTTCGCGCGCCTGTCTGGCGCCAAGCAGTATGACCCCACTTGGCCCGCAACCGTCTGGGTAGCCTGCCCCGATGCCACGCTTTATGCCGACCGCGCCGCCGCCGAAGGAACCGCTATATGACCCAGAAAATCCGCATCTGCCTGTTTGGGGCCGGTGAGATGGCCACGATCCACGCCATGAACATGATCAGCGACCCCCGCGTCGCGCTGGCCTATATCGTCGATCCGTCCAAGGAACGCGCTGAGGCCTTGGCACAGGCCACCGGCGCGCGGGTGGTCGATCTGGATACGGCCTTTGGCGACCCCACGGTGGACGCCTATCTGATCGCAAGCCCGCCGCGCACCCATGCCGACTATCTGGAACGCGCTGCCGCCACCCGCGCCTATGTCTTTTGCGAAAAGCCCATCGATCATGACATGGGCCGCATCCTGACCTGTATGGCGGCTTGGAAGGGCCGCGAGGGCCGCGTTCAACTGGGCTTCAACCGCCGCTTTGACCATCAGTTCGTCACGCTCAAACAAGCGATTGCCGAGGGGCGGATTGGCAAGGTCGAGCAGGTCTTGGTGATCTCACGCGATGCGGAGGCGCCTGAGGTGGAAGGGTTCATCCATTCCAGCGGCCTTCTGAAGGAAACGGCCGTCCACGACTTTGATCTGATCCGCTGGCTGCTAGAAGATGAGGTGGCCGAGGTTTTCGTCATGGGCGATGCGCTGATCAACCCCGCCTATCTGACAGTCGGGCAGATCGACACAACCACAACGGCGCTGCGGATGGCCAAGGGCAGTCATGTGACCATCCTCAACAGCCTGCGCGCCGCCTATGGCTATGACCAGCGGATCGAAGTTCTGGGAACGCTGGGGCAGGCATCGGTCGGCAATGTGCCGGAATCTCTGGTTATTCTTTCAACGGCCGCAGGGATACGCGGCGAAAAACCCTTGCACAACTATCACCAACGCTACGCGCAGGCCTACCGAACCGAGATCTTGGCTTTTGTGCAAACCGTGGCCACGGGCGGGGCCACAACCCCCGATGCAACCGATGGTTTGCGCGCCTCGGCCATTGCCGAAGCGGCCATCTTGTCGATGGCGCGTCGGGCATCTGTGACGATTATGGCAAGTTGAGGTTTCGCTCCGGCAAAACAGGAATAGCCAGTTTCTTGCCAATCGCGCGCACCACAAGGTCCCTTTGCAGCAAGGCCAAGGTACCCGCGCGGTCAGGATTAACCTGTGCCGCCGGGCTGTGGCTCTCATCGCGCAAAATCTAGCGAGCTATCCCTAAGCGGCCTTTCTCTTTAACGTGAAGGCCGCGCAGGGACGATGATCAGGCTTCTTTCGGCAAAACCCGCACCGCGCCCTTGTCAGCCGAAGAGGCAAATAGTGCGTAGGCCTTCAACGCCGTAGATACTTTGCGTGAACGCACCTTGGCAGGTTTCCATCCAGCGGCGTCTTGTGCTGCGCGGCGGCTGGCCAGCTCGGCCTCGCTGACGCGCAGGCTGATCGAGCGGTTGGGAATGTCGATGTCGACCATATCGCCCTCGCGCACGAGTCCGATCACCCCGCCGCCCGCCGCCTCGGGGCTGACGTGGCCGATGGACAGGCCAGACGTTCCGCCCGAAAAGCGCCCGTCCGTCACCAACGCGCAGGCTTTGCCCAGACCCATGCTTTTGAGGTAGCTGGTCGGATACAGCATCTCTTGCATCCCCGGTCCGCCCTTTGGCCCTTCATAGCGGATCACCAGCACATCACCCGGCACAATCTCTTTGGCCAAAATCGCATTCACCGCCGCGTTTTGGCTTTCAAACACCCGCGCGGGGCCGGAAAATACCAGAATGCTCTCATCAACCCCTGCCGTTTTCACAATGCAGCCATCGGGCGACAAATTGCCCGTCAGCACGGCCAAACCGCCGTCCTTTGAGAAGGGCGTGCTGGCCGAGCGGATCACGCCCTCAGCGCGGTCAAGGTCCAGCGTGGGATAGCGGCCCGTGGCCAAGAAGGCTTCGGTCGTACGCACACCGCCGGGGGCGGCGCGAAAGAACTCGCGCACCGAGTCCTGATTGGTCCGGCTGATGTCCCATTGATCCACCGCCGCCCCGATTGTGCGGGCGTGGATCGTGGGCACTTCGCGGTTCAGCAGGCCTGCGGCATCCAACTGGCCCAAGATCGCCATAATGCCGCCCGCGCGGTGCACATCTTCCATATGCACATCTTGCTTGGCAGGGGCTACTTTGCACAAAACGGGCACTTTGCGCGACAGATCGTCGATGTGTTTAAGGGTGAAATCCACCTCGCCCTCGTGGGCGATGGCCAGAATGTGCAAGACCGTGTTGGTTGATCCGCCCATCGCCACATCCAGCGCCATGGCGTTTTCAAACGCCGCTTTGGTCGCGATGTTGCGCGGCAAGACATCCATATCGTCTTGCTCGTAATGGCGCTTGGTGATGTCGACGATCAGATGCCCCGCCTCGACAAACAGGCGCTTGCGGTCGGCGTGGGTGGCAAGGGTCGATCCGTTGCCAGGCAGGGACAGGCCCAAGGCCTCGGTCAAGCAGTTCATCGAATTGGCGGTGAACATCCCCGAGCATGACCCGCAGGTCGGGCAAGAGGCCTTTTCAATCGCCTCAACCTCTTCGTCGGTAAACGAGGCATCCGCTGCCGAAACCATGGCGTCCACCAGATCAAGCGCCACTTCCTTGCCCTTGATCACAACTTTGCCCGCTTCCATCGGCCCGCCCGAGACAAAAACGCAAGGGATGTTCAGCCGCATTGCGGCCATCAGCATGCCGGGGGTGATCTTGTCGCAGTTGGAAATGCACACCATCGCATCGGCGCAATGCGCATTGACCATGTATTCCACGCTGTCGGCGATCAACTCGCGCGAGGGCAGCGAATACAGCATCCCGTCATGGCCCATAGCAATGCCGTCATCCACCGCAATGGTGTTGAATTCTTTGGCAACCCCGCCTGCTGCTTCAACCTCGCGCGCGACCATCTGGCCTAAGTCTTTCAGATGCACATGGCCCGGCACAAACTGGGTAAAGCTGTTGACGATGGCGATGATCGGCTTGCCGAAATCGCCGTCTTTCATCCCCGTTGCGCGCCACAATCCACGGGCACCGGCCATGTTGCGGCCATGGGTCGTTGTGCGAGAGCGGTACACGGGCATTCAAAACTCCTGTCAAAAGGCCGCCCATCTCGGGCGCGCGCGCGATCCTGACATGGCGCGAAGGGCGCAATCATTCAAGAGCGGTTTTATATGGCAGGCTTTTGGGCAGCATAAAAGCGGTGTTTGACGGAATGTAGAAAAGGATTAACGTAGGCATTCATGACCCTTTGGCGCGGTGAGAGGCCACAGTGACAACCCAACCCAAACGCGACCACGAGGCGACTGTGGCCGCCGCCCTGTCGCGCGGGGCCGCAGCGCGATCCTTGGTGGCGGCATCGTGGAGCAGGTCTGCCATGGTGCATGGGCTAGAACCCTCGCGCCGCGTTGATCCGGTGCGCCTGACGCAGGCCGAGTTTAGCATACTTCTGGAACGCCTCGGCCCCTTGGTCGTGACCGCCGCCCCCACGCTGGACCGACTGTTTCAATCCATCGGCGCCTTGGGCGGCTGTGTGATCTTGGCCAGCCACGAAGGCATTCCCGTCGATCGGCGCGGCAGGCCCGCACATGACCGCGAGTTTCAGGAAAACGGCCTGTGGACCGGCACCAACTGGTCCGAGGCTGCGGCGGGCACTAATGGCATTGGCACAGCACTGGCCTTGGGCCACCCCGTCACCATTCACCGCGACCAGCATTTCTTGTCGGCCAATATCGGCCTGTCATGTTCGTCCGCGCCGGTGTTTGATGCCGAGGGTCAGTTGGTCGCGGTGTTGGATGTGTCGACCGCGGGTGGTGAGACGGGCGAGGCGATGGCGGGCCTGATCGCCCATGCCGTGGGCGAAGCGGCGCGGCGGATTGAAAGCGATCTGTTTCACGCGGCCTTTCCCAAGGCGCGGCTGATGATGCCGCCGGGGGTGGACCGTGTGCAAGGCGCCATTCTGGCCGTTGACCGCGACGAATTGGTGATCGGGGCCACGCGGGCAGCGCGGCTGCATTTCGGGCTAAAGGGTGATCTGGGGCGCAAACCCGTGCCAGCTGCCGACCTTCTGGGATTGGATGCCC
>CAXNKP010000072.1:0-8334 GCA_964202815.1 Stagnihabitans sp.
AGGGCATAGGGCAAATGGCGGGCAGTGAACAGGCACAAGGTCTGGCGTGGCTTGAGGGCGGGGTTCCCGTGTCGCTGCGCTTTGACGACCCGTATTTCTCGCTGGCAGGCGGGCTTGCGGAAACCGGCCATGTGTTCTTGGCCGGCAACGGTTTTCCAGAACGACTGCGGGCGGGGTTTCACATTGCAGAACTGGGCTTTGGCACGGGGTTGAACCTGCTTGCCACGCATCTTTTGGCCCCCGATGTGCCGCTGCGCTATACCTCGTTTGAAGCTTACCCCATCACGACGGATGAGATGGCCCGCGCCCATGCCGCCTTTCCCCAAGCGGCGGCGGTGGCGGGGCCTTTGGTTGCAGCTTGGGCCAAGGGGCAGCGGCAGTTCACCTTGGGCGCGATAGAGGTGAGCGTGATCGAAGGCGATGCCCGCAGCGCCCTGCCCGCTTGGGAGGGTCGTGCTGATGCGTGGTATCTGGACGGGTTCTCTCCCGCCAAAAACCCCGAACTGTGGGGCGACGATTTGATGGCCCAAGTCGCCCGTCACACCGCCAAGGGCGGCACCCTTGCGACATACACCGCCGCAGGCCATGTGCGGCGGGCCTTGCAAACGGCGGGCTTTGTCGTCACACGCCAACAAGGCTTTGCCCGCAAGCGCCATATGACCACAGGACAATTGCCATGACCCGCGCGCCGACCTTGGGCATCTGGCTGATGATCGCAGCGGTGTTTTCTTTCGCCGTGCAAGACGGCTTTTCGCGCTATCTGGCCGAGACATACAACACCCAGATGGTGGTGATGGTACGCTATTGGGTCTTTGCGGCCTTTGTCATCGTGCTGGCGTTTCGCCGACCTGAAGGCTGGGCGGCGATCAAGTCCACCAAACTGCACTGGCACGTGCTGCGCGCTGTGCTGCTGGTGGCCGAGATTTGCGTGATGGTCTATGCCTACACGCTGATTGGCCTGATCCAAACCCTTGCGATCTTTACCATTTGCCCGCTGTTTGTGGTGGCCATGTCTGGTCCCGTCTTGGGCGAAAAGATGAGCGTAAAGCGCTGGCTGGCGGTGGCCATCGGCTGCGTCGGGGTGCTGGTGATCTTGCGGCCGGGGGCGGGGGTGTTCACTTGGGCGGCGCTGTTGCCCGTGGCCTCGGCCTTTATGTTTGCGCTGTATTCCGTGCTGACACGGCTGACCACGCGCGGCGAGCCGTTCTTTGCGGCGTTCTTTTGGCCTCCGGTGATTGGGTTGGTGCTGTCAACGATCATCGGCCTGCCAAATTGGCAAAGCGTGGCGCCTTTTGATTGGGTCTATCTGATGGCCTATGCGGTGGTTTGCGTTCTTTCAAACTGGCTGCTGCAAAAAACGTATGAGGTGGCAGAAGCCTCGGTCGTGCAGCCCTTTGCCTATTTCCAGATCGTCTTTGTCACGGTGATTGGCATCGTAATCTACGGTGAGGTGTTGCGGCCCGAAGTCGCGATTGGGGCTGCGATTGTCGTGTTTGCGGGGCTTTATGCGCTGACCCAAGCGCGCAAAGGAACCCCCGCATGACCGAGCAGAACACGCGGCGCGGCATCTTCATGATGGTGCTGACCACGCTGATTTTTTCGGCGCAAGACGGGGTGACGCGGCATTTGACGATGCAGTACCCCGTGCAAATGGTCGTGATGCTGCGCTTTTGGTTCTTTGCGCTGTTTGTCATCTGGCTGTCAGCCCGCCAAGCGGGCGGATTGCGCGCCGCCGTGCGCACGCGCCAAGCGCCGCTGCATATCGTTCGGGGCCTGATACTGGTCGGGCAGATTTGCATGACGGGTCTGGCCTTTGCCCACAACGGCCTGATCGAGTCGCATTCGCTATTGACCAGTTACCCTTTGATGGTCGCCGCCCTGTCAGGCCCGTTCTTGGGCGAAAAGGTCGGCTGGCGGCGGTGGACGGCGATCTTGTTGGGCTTTAGTGGCATTTTGGTGATGCTGCGGCCGGGGATGTCGGTGTTTTCGATCTGGTCGGTGCTGCCACTGCTGGCAGCGTTGATCTTTGCCGTCTACTCGGTGCTGACGCGCTATGCCGCGCGGCAAGATTCAGCCCAAGTGAGTTTCTTTTGGACGGGCGTGGTGGGGGCCGTGGGGATGACATTCTTTGGGCTGCCCGTCTGGACGACAATGGCGCCGATGGATTGGGGCTGGATGCTGGTGTTGTGCTGCACCTCTTGCGTGGGGCACTACTGCCTGATCCGCGCCTATGATCTGGCCGAGGCAAGCGCCGTGCAGCCTTTCGCCTATCTGCAACTGGTGTTCATTGGCTTTGTGGGGATTTTTCTGTTTCACGAAACGCTGCGGGTGAATGTGATTTTCGGATCAGCCATCGTGATTGCGGCGGGGTTGTTCACCCTTTGGAGGCAAAGGGTCACGAGGCGAGGGTGATGGGGTTTCCTTTTGCCGGTCTTCGGCATATTTAGAATCATTCCAAATCAGGGGCGAACCATGATCTCAAACTTCACCCAGCGCCGCCGCTTTTCTGACCTGTCAGAACAAGATATTTTAGCACTTGCCATATCGTCAGAAGAAGACGATGCGCAGATTTATCGCAGCTATGGCCAGATGCTGCGGGCAGATTACCCCGCCTCGGCCAAAGTGTTTGACGCCATGGCCGCGGAAGAGAATGGCCACCGCCAATTGCTGATCGACATGCACCGCAAACGCTTTGGCGAGGTGATACCCCTGATCCGGCGCGAACATGTCGCAGGCTTTCACGCGCGCCGCCCGATCTGGCTGACCAAGAACCTGTCGCTGGCGACGATTCGCAGCGAAGCCTCGGGGATGGAGGCGCAGGCGGCCAAGTTCTACACGCTGGCGGCGGGGCGCACGTCAGATGCGGCCACCCGCAAACTGCTGGGCAATCTGGCGGCGGCAGAGGCGGGGCATGAAAAATCCGCCGTCGGGCTAGAGGCGCAGCTTTTGTCGGGCGATCCACGCGCGCAAGAAGATGCAGGCGCGCGGCGGCAGTTTATTCTGACATGGGTTCAACCGGGGCTTGCGGGGTTGATGGATGGGTCGGTATCCACCCTCGCGCCCATTTTCGCCACGGCTTTTGCCACGCAAAACACCCACACCACGCTGCTGGTGGGGCTTGCCGCCTCAGTCGGGGCGGGGATTTCGATGGGCTTTACCGAAGCCGCGCATGATGACGGGGTGCTGTCAGGGCGGGGCAGTCCGCTTAAGCGGGGGCTGGCCTCGGGGGTGATGACAACGCTGGGCGGGTTGGGCCATGCACTGCCTTATCTGCTGGCAGATTTCTGGACTGCAACGATCTTGGCGATGGCCGTTGTGTTTGTGGAGCTTTGGGCGATTGCTTGGATCCAGAACCGCTATATGGACACGCCCTTTGTGCGCGCCGCCTTGCAGGTGGTGCTGGGTGGGGCTTTGGTCTTCGCGGCTGGCGTGTTGATCGGGGGCGGTTGACGTCTTCCAAGCGGGGGCCAGCCCCCGCACCCCCGGAGTATTTGGACCAAGATGAAGAGGCGAAGATGAAGATTATCTCGGAAAATCGGGCCTTTGGCGGGCGGCAGTTGGTGGTAAGCCACGAGTCGGCTTGCTGTCGGGGCGAGATGACCTTTGGCCTATATCTGCCACCACAGGCCGAGGCGGGGCGGGTGCCGGTGTTGTGGTATCTGTCAGGGCTGACCTGCACCCATGAAAACGCCATGGTCAAGGCCGGCGCGCAGGCTTGGGCGGCGCAGGCCGGGATTGCGGTGGTGTTTCCGGATACTTCTCCACGCGGAGAGGCGGCGGATGATGCGGCCTTTGATCTGGGGCGGGGTGCGGGGTTTTATGTGGATGCGACCCAAGCGCCGTGGTCAGAGCATTTTCAGATGTGGACTTATGTGGCCCAAGAATTGCCGGATCTGGTCTTTGACCAATTCCCGCTGGATGCAGCGCGGCAAGCGATCACGGGCCATTCCATGGGTGGGCATGGCGCCTTGACCTTGGCGTTGACCTATCCTGAACGGTTCCGCTCTGTCTCGGCCTTTGCGCCGATTTGTAATCCGACGCGGTCAGACTGGGGGCGCAAGCAGTTTGTGGCCTATCTGGGCGCGGATGAGGGGCTTTGGGCGGCGCATGACGCGGTAGAGTTGCTCAAGGTGCGCGGGCTGACCTTGCCCTTGCTGGTCGATCAGGGCGGGGCGGATAAGTTTGTGGACCTGTTGCAACCGCAGGCGCTAGAGGCGGCCTTGGCCGGAACTCACGGCGCGTTGCGCTGGCAGGCGGGCTATGACCACAGCTATTTCTTTGTGGCGAGTTTCATACCAGACCACATCGCCTTTCACGCCCGCGCGCTGCTGGCATGACGCTGTATATCGATGCTGACGCCTGCCCTGTTAAGGAAGAAGCCGAGCGTGTTGCCACGCGGTTACGGGTGCGCATGGTGCTGGTGTCAAACGGGGGCATCCGGCCCTCGGCCAATCCTTTGGTGGACAGCGTCTTTGTGGCGCAGGGGCCGGATGAGGCGGATAAGTGGATTGCCGAACACGCAGGGCCGGGGGATGTGGTGGTGACGGGCGACATCCCTTTGGCCGCGCGCTGTGTGCAAGGCGGGGCGCGGGTACTGAAACACAATGGCGAAGAGTTGACCCGCGCCAATATCGGCATCGTGCTGGCGACCCGCGACCTTATGGCAGATCTGCGCGCCGCAGACCCGTTCCGCCAAGGCGGCGGCAAACTGTTCGGCAAGGCGGATCGGTCGCGGTTCTTGGATGTGCTGGACCGCATGCTAAGGGTGGCGGCGGGCTAAGGCGCACGGCCCGACTTGCGGGGGCCTTATGTGTCGCATCCGCGACAGAATCAGGGCAGCCCCCGCTGATACGTTCTAGCTATGACGCAGAATATCCCCCTTTCGTCCAAAAGCGCCGGTTTGGCTGAGGCCAAACACTCCCGGCACGTGGTGCTGGGGATTAGCGCTGCCATAGCGGGGTCGGCGGTTTTTTCGCTCAACGATCTGTGTATCAAGCAACTGTCGGGTGCTTATGCGCTGCATCAGGTCATTTTGGTGCGCGGGCTGGTGGGGCTGGCCTTTATTCTGGCCTTTGCCGCGCTGTCGGGGCAGCGGCAGGTGTGGCGGACCACGCGGCCGTGGATGCATCTGATGCGGGCCTGTATCGTGATGATTTCCAATGCCACCTATTTTCTGGGGCTAGCGGCTTTGCCCTTGGCCGATGCGGCGGCGATTGGCTTTGTGGCGCCTTTGTTGCTGACCATGCTGTCGGTCGTGGTGCTGCGCGAAAAGGTGGGCTGGCACCGGTGGGGTGCTGTGGTGGTGGGCTTGGTCGGCGTGGTTGTGATGCTGCGTCCCGAGGGGCAATTTCACTGGGCGGCCGTCTTGGTGCTGATATCAGCGCTGTGCTATGCCATCACCCAAACCATGACGCGGATGTTTCGCGATACCGAAAGCTCTGTCACCATCAACCTTTACACGCAGGTGGCGTTTATCATCGTCTCGTCCAGCATGGGGATGTGGACGGGGGACGGGCATTTGGCGGGGTCGTCCGATGCATCTTTGGCGTTTTTGTTCCGGCCTTGGAATATGCCGCCCTTAGGCGATTGGATCTACTTTTTAGGCACGGGCGTGTCGGTGGCCATCGGCGGGTTGCTGATGGCGCAGGCGTATCGGATGAACGAAACGGCCCTAGTGGCCCCGTTTGAATATACCTCGATGCCTTTGGCTGTGATCTGGGGGCTGGTCTTTTTTGGCACTTTCCCCGACCTGCAAGGTTGGATCGGGATTGCGCTGATCATCGGCGCGGGGCTTTATACTTTGTACCGAGAAGCGCGGAGGCATCATGCGGGTTGAGGCAGTCATTTTCGACATCGGCAACGTTCTGACACGGTGGCAGCCAGAAGCGTTTTACGACCGCGTGATCGGGCCTGATCGCCGCCGCGCCCTGTTTGACGCCGTCGATCTGCACAAGATGAACGACGACATCGACGCGGGCGCTTTGTTTGGCGAGACGATCTATGCTTGGGCGGATCGCCACCCCGATTGGCGGGCAGAGGTGCGCATGTGGTATGATCGCTGGATCGAACTTGCCTCACCGCGCATCGAAGGGTCGATCGCCTTGCTGCGGGCCTTGCGAGCCAAGGGGGTGCCTTGCTTTGCCCTGACCAACTTTGGCCGCGCCTCGTTTGAAGAGGCAATGCCGAAGCTGGAGTTTCTGGCAGAGTTTGACCGGCATTATGTGTCGGGGCGGATGGGGGTGATCAAGCCGGATCCACGGATTTATCAGATGGTCGAGGACGACTGTGGTGTGGCACCTGACCGCTTGCTGTTCACCGATGACCGCGCCGACAATATCGCAGCCGCCGCTGCGCGGGGCTGGCTGACGCATCACTTTGACAGCTGGCAGCCTTGGGCGCAAAGACTTGTGGACGAAGGATTGCTGACCAAACAGGAGGCGGGGCTATGATTGAAGTCGTTGGGCGCGAGGCAGAGGCTGTCATGGACTGGTCCGGCCTGACCGCCGCCTTTGAGGCAGGCCACCTGCTGCCCAAGCCTGAAATTGCCGACCTGTTCTTGTACCGCGACAGAGATGTGATGCTAGACCGCGCCGCTTGGCTTACCGGCCTTGGCGCACTGGTGAAAGTGGCGACCTTGGTTCCGGGCAATGCCGCTTTGGGTTTGCCCGGAGTCAACGGGATTGTAACCTTGTTTGATGATGTCACAGGCATTCCCAAGGCTTTGATCGACTTTCATCTGGTCACCAAGTGGAAGACCGCCGGCGACAGTTTGCTCAGCGCTTCGAAACTGGCGCGCAAGGATGCACGGCGGTTCTTGCTGGTTGGGGCTGGCACGGTGGCGCGCTCGATGGTTGGGGCTTACAGCAGCCTGTGGCCAGAGGCGGAGTTTACGGTGTGGAACCGCTCGACCGAGGGGGCGCGCAAGATGGCGGCTGAGGTGGCTGGCCTGCGCGTGGCGGACAATCTGGAAGCCGCCGTGCGCGCGGCCGATGTGATCTGCACCGCCACAATGTCGACCGCGCCGCTGGTTTTGGGGGCTTGGCTGCAACCGGGTCAGCATCTGGATCTGATCGGGTCCTATACGCCTAAAATGCGCGAGGTCGACGATCTTGCGATGCGCCGCGCCCGTATCTTTGTTGATGCGCGGGCGACGACGATCCACCATATTGGCGAGTTGATTGACCCGATCGCCTCGGGCGCGATCAGCGAAGCCGATGTTCTGGCCGATTTCTATCAGCCGGACCTGTTTAAAAGAACCAGTGACGATCAGATCACCATCGCCAAGAACGGCGGCGGGGCCCATCTGGATTTGATGACAGCGGCCTATATTCTGCAGCGCTGGCGCGCGCGATAACGCCTTTCAAACCCTGTGATAAGGCCCGCCGCCCAGAATCGTCGCGGCGCGGTAAAGCTGTTCGGCCAGCATGACGCGCACCAGCATATGGGGCCAAACCATCGCGCCAAAGCTGATCGAAGCATCCGCCTTGGCGCGTAAGCTTGGGTCAATCCCGTCTGCCCCACCGATCACAAAGGCCACATCCTGCCGCCCGTCATCGCGCCAGCGGGCGAGTTGGGCGGCGAAATCTGGGCTGGTCAGAAGCTTGCCGCGTTCATCCAGCGTGACCAGTACAGAGCCTGTGGGCACAGCGCGGGCCAAAAGCTCAGCCTCGGCGGCCATTCCGCCGCCCTTCTTGTCCTCGACCTCGGCCTCAATCATCGGGCCGAGGGCCAAGGGTTTGCCCGTGCGGTTGAACCGCATGTGGTAATCTTCAAAAAGTGCACGCTCTGGCTGGTCCGCCCGGATGCGCCCCACCGCGCAGACATGCACGCGCATTTAGACGGCTGCGTCTGTGTCAGTGCGGTGGCCGGATGACGGCATCCACATCTTTTCCAGCTGGTAAAACTCGCGCACTTCGGGGCGGAAGACGTGGACGATGACATCGGACCCGTCGATCAGCACCCAATCGCCGGTTTCCTTGCCTTCCATCTTGGCACCCATCTTGAAGCGGTCCTTCAAGCGGTCTGACAGTTTGTCCGAGATCGAGGCCACCTGCCGCGACGACCGGCCAGAGCAGATCACCATGTAATCGGCCACATCCGAGCGACCGCGCAAGTCGATCTGCACAACCTCTTCGGCCTTGTCATCGTCCAGCGAAGCCATAACTTCGGCCAGAACGTCCTCGGACGAATAGTCAAGTTCAGCGGGCGTGTTGGCGCGCATGGTGCGCGGCCCGACCGGCAAGCCGGTCGCGGGGTCAGAATGGGTCAGGACAACGTCCTCCAAGCAAGCGCGCCGATCAGACCCCGGCGCAAGGTTTGGCACGAGCCTAACAT
>CAXNKP010000073.1:0-8310 GCA_964202815.1 Stagnihabitans sp.
GACAAGTTCTTGACAGGTGGGTCACAGCGCCTTTGTGTGGCCCACCCGAACAATTTGCGCTTAATCGGGATCGTGCAGGCCGATCACGGTATTGCCGTCGAGGAAATCTTCAAACAGCACGGTGGTGGCATGGGGCGTGCCAAGAACCACAGCCATCTGCCCCGGACCTGTCAGGCTTTTGAACGGGGTTTTGGGTTGATCGGCGTTGAAGCTGACCGAGTAATGCCCGCCCGCCAGCGTGGTAAAGGGCAACCCGTGATAGATCGCGGTCGAAGTCAGGTGGACATGGCCTGCAATCACCTGACGGATGTCGCCATGGGTTTTCAACGCCGCGATAAAGGGCGCATCGTCATGGATCTTGATCGTATCGGCTGCGATATGCAGCGCGTTGGCATTGTGGTGCAGCACAACGATCACGGGGCGGTCCGCCGCCTCGGCCAAGCGGGCGGTCAGCCATGTCATCTGATGGGCGGTTAGAACCCCATCGACTCGTCCGGGTTCGGACGAGTCCAGCACGATGACGCGGTAGCCCTTGGCGTCGATCACATGGTTGATCTTGCCCGTCTCATCGGCGTGATGGGCGCCAAAGACGTTCAGATAGGTCGGGCGGTCATCGTGGTTGCCCAAGGTGATATAGGTAGGAATGGTAATACCCGCTGTGATGGTTTTCAGGCGCTCGTAAGCTTCCGCCTCGCCCTCATCCGCCAGATCGCCGGCGATGACGACGAAATCGGCGTCCGCGTAGCGTTCGTTCAGGCAAGCCACCGCTGCCTCAAGCCGCGCCGCGGTGTCCAGTGTCATCGAAGTTTGGCCTTCGCGCACCAGATGCAGGTCGCTCATCACCACAAATTTTAAAGTGTCACTCATTGACCCAACCCTTGCGCTTCCAGATAGGCCATCGATGCCGGGATGCCGGCCTTATTGGCCAGTTCCAAAATCAGGCGCGGTTTCACGTTCAGGGCGGCAATCGCGGCAAAAACCGAAGGCCACAGGATGTTGCCTTGGCCAATCTGCCAATGCCGGTCAGCATGGCCGTCGGCGTCTTGCAGATGCACATGGGCCAGCATGTCACCAGCAGAGCGAACAAAGTAATCCACCGGCGGCGCGCCGGTCGACCCATGGGCATAGTGCGCATGACCCGTGTCGATCGACAGTTGCAAGGCGTCACTGCCAAAGCTTTGGCACAGTTCCTTGCGGTCAGCAGGGTTGATGTCTTCGATGTTTTCCAAAACCAGCGTCACGCCTAAAGTTTCGGCGCGTTTGACGATGGGGGACAATAGCTCATGGACACAGGTCAACATCCGGTCGCGGGCATCGGTATAACCGTCAAGGTTATTGTAATCCCATGTCGTAAAGGGGGAATGGACGACCATGTGCGTTCCGCCGACTGCGGCGCATACGTCCAAGCCCTGCCCCAAGCGCTTTTGCACCACGGCACGCACCAAAGGATCTGGCGTGTCGATGGTAAAGCCCCAAAATGGGCCGTGAATGCCCATGCGGCCTTTGTAGCCTGCCAGAAGGTGCTTGACCTCTTCCGCCAAAGGCGTCCAGTCGTCGTCAAGCACGGCAGCGCCCACGAAGCTTTGCAGTTCCAGATCGCGGTCTTTCTCCAAAATCCAAGTTTGATAGGTTGCCAATTCGGCATTGGTCAGCGCGGCGCCTATGATGGGGCTGGTCATGTCACTCTCCTAAAATGCATCTTATATCAGGATAGCAGGGCCAAATGACAGCCGCGTGTCGCTTGCGTAAGGCTTGGGTGACAGGCGAGGATCAGGTCAACGCCCGCACAACCGCGCGCCGATCCATGGGTCAAAAGCCTGCCAGCAGAGGAGTTTATCGCGACAATCAAGCGCGCCCCATCGTCGAAAGTGGCAGGCTGGGGGGGCTGGCAAAGGCCATCGCCATGCTGATCTCGTCGAGTTCAGGGATTTGACTCACAGGCTTTCCCACCAAATCCGAAGGAAACCCACTACGGACGGTGAGACCAATGACCGAGTTAGGGCGTTGGCTTAGCGTTGTTTTTCTTCCTGCTCTTCGGCAAGACGATTAGGTCACGAATTGTTATCCATGAGTTAGTCGGTGCGTTCGGTCTGGGGTGGTAACGCTTGGGTCGTACGGCCTCTCTCGATTCAGTATCGAAAGAACACAAATTACAGATATCGAATATTTGCCATGTCAGGCAGAGGTGGACACCGCACAGGGCACAGATCACTTGATCAGCAGGCGAAATCAGACGCGTTGTCATCAAGCTGCAGGCCACTTGGAGAATGTGGGTGGGATAGCTCTGTGCGTTCAAAGCAGCTTGGGATGAGGACTCATAGCCAGAATAGCACGATTGCCGCAGGGCGGGGGCGGAGAGGAAGATGTCGGGGTGTGGGCCAAATCGCGTGGCGGCTCTGCGCCAGTCTTTCAGGCGACCAAACATGTTTTAGATCTTGTGACACTTTTTGGACAGGATGGCGTCGTGCTCGATCTGCACTTTGCGGTTCTTCTTGGAACGGATGCCTAGGGATATCCCATTTTCAATCAATTCGGTACGGAGCCAGTCAGCGTCATATCCCCAATCCGCCAGTAAAACTTTGGCCGCCGGCATGACCGCTCGCAACCCTGCGGCTCCAGTAAAGTCACAGCTATGACCCACACTCAGATACATCTGGATAGGGCAGCCCTTACTGTCACAAGCCGCATTCAGCTTGGTGTTTTGGCCACCTTTCGTGAGCCCGATCAGCCGCCTGCGACGCCTTTTTCCGCAGGCTTGATGCGGTGCGGTGCGCCTTGAGGCAAGTCGCATCCATCATGATCAATTCGGTTTTCTGATCTTGCCGGACCAATTCCAAAAGGATGCGGGCCACGCCACCTTTTGCATCGGCATCGTCCAATTTAACCCCGTGGCCCATCTGCGCCACGTGTCGGGGGCGGTGCTTGATGCCTCGGCCGTTCTTGGGGCCAATGGCTTTCGAACCTTTCGCGATGCGCTCTTGCCCAACCTTGGAACGGCGTTTTTGGCAGGCGGGTTTCAGGCCGTCGTGCTGACTTTTTTGACGAGGTGCTCGTCACCACCTTCACCGCAGACAAGGGGACGGGTCAAAGAGCCTGCCCATCTGGATGCCGGATGAATTGACACACCCGCGTCAACGCCCGGTCACCAGCGTCGTAGCCATTATGGTCTTTGCTGCGACATTTTTGCCGATCTTGGCCGCCCACTTCCTACTGTGCGAGCGTAAAAAGGCGCCATTAGACTGAAAGTGTAGCCGCATGCGCAACGGGGCTAGCAGAGCTTCCGCAAATTTTAGCATAAAGTTCTCTCTTTCGTTAGGTATTGCTATCTTTGGAATAACTTACCTTTTCTCACTCGGTTTTCCCTTGGCAATCGCAGATCATAAGACGAGACGTGAAAGCTGCTTGGCATAAAACATCATGGAGGCGACCGATGTGCACCAATTGTGAAACCACTCAAGACACCCAGCCAGTTTTTGGCCGCCGTCACTTTTTCGGACTTGCCGCCGCGATGGCGGCGATGTCCGCAGGCGTGGCGCGGGCTGATTGCACCCATTTTGACGCCGAATCGCTCAAGGCGGCGTCACCCGACCAAGCGATCCAGTTTCTGGTAGAGGGCAACGCGCGTTATGTGGCGGGTCAGTCTTTGAATTGTGATCTTTTGGCGCTTGGCACAGCCACGGCGGAAAAGCAGACACCCTTCGCCTGCGTCCTGTCCTGTATGGATTCGCGCTCGTCGCCCGAACTGGTGCTTGACCAGCAGATCGGTGACATTTTTGTCTCCCGCGTTGCAGGCAACGTGGCCACGACCGAAGTGATCGGCAGCTTTGAATACGGCACAGCAGTGGCAGGGGCCAAGGCTATCTTGGTCATGGGCCACAACCATTGTGGCGCCGTCAAAGGGGCTATCGACAAGGCTGTTGTCGGCGAGGCTTTGACAACTCTTCTGGACGAGATCGAGCCCGCCATCGCCGCCACCCCGCTTACTGGGGAACGTTCGTCGCACAACCACGAATTTGTCGAGGCTGTGGCCGAGGCAAATGTGCGCATGAGCATGGCCGCTTTGACAGAGAAAAGCCCTGTTCTCAAACAGCTGGTTGATGCCGGTCAGCTTAAGATTGTCGGGGCCCTGCACAATCTGGAAACTGGCGTTGTGACCTTGCTGTCCTAAGCTTGGCAAAACACCCCGGGGTCAGGGCACGGCCACTGAACCCGGGGGATCCATCAAGCCTGAAAGCCCCCTGCCGCCGCACGCCCCGCCCATCGGCCTGTGGCAAGGCATCCTGTCAGCAGATAGCCGCCGGTTGGCGCCTCCCAATCCAGCATTTCGCCGCAGACATAGGTGGTCGGCCATGCGCGCAATTCCAAGTCTTGCGTGACGCTGGCAAAGCCTATGCCCCCTGCAACTGAGATAGCCTCGTCCATCGGGCGGGGCGGGCCAAGCGGGATAGGCAGGGCTTTGATGGCTTGTATCGCGGGCAAGGCACGGCCAAATTCCATGACCAGGGCCAAGTGCGGTGCCGAAAGGCCAAGCTTGCGCAATCGGTTGGCCAAGGTTTCGCTGGATTTCATGGCCGTTAGCCGCCGCGCCACCGCATCCTCGGCGAGGTCTGGCATAAGGTCCAGCGTCAACGCTCCTCCGTCGCGCAAGAAGCGCGAGACGGCGTAAAGACCGCCGCCCTCGACCCCTTTGGACGAAATGACAAACTCGCCCCGCTCACGCCTGTTGCCTACGCACAGCGCAACACCCTTGACTGCCTGCCCGAAGTGCTTGGTCATATGGGGGGACCAGTTCAGGCAAAAGCCCATGTTGGCAGGCTGAAACGGGGTGATGGCAACCCCTTTTGCTGCCAACCACGGCACCCAAGCCGCATCCGACCCCAGACGCGCCCAACTGGCACCGCCCAGCGCCAAAACCGTGACGGCGGATTGCAAGACGGTGCAACCCTGCGGGGTGTCAAAGGCAAATCCGTCCTCAAACCCCGTCCAACGCCACCGGCTGCGCAACTCCACGCCCAGCCCCGCCAAGCGCGCCAGCCATGCCCGCAGGAGCGGAGAGGCTTTCATCGCCTTAGGAAACACCCGACCGGAAGAGCCGGTAAAGACCTCAACCCCAAGACCGCAGCACCATTCCATCACCGCCTGTGGCCCGAACTCTGCCAGAATGGGGGCCATCTGCGGGCTTTGATAGACGGCGGTAAAGGCGGGCAAGTCTTGTGCCTTGGTGATGTTCAGACCCGATTTTCCCGCCATCAAAAACTTCCGCGCGGGCGAGGATTTGGCGTCACATATCACCACCCGCCTGCCAGCTTTGGCCAGTTCTTCAGCGGCCATCAGGCCGGCGGGCCCCGCCCCTATGACCAAAGCGTCAAGCATTGGCCGCAAGCCCAAAATCTTCGCCCATCACAACTTGCCCTTCGCCTTAAATCCGCGTCAAGCGGCACGGCTCCTTTACGCCCGTCCGCCGCTCGGCGATAGGGCCATGGGGTTGATGCCCATGCTGCCCAAGGCCAAGGCCCATTTGCGCGAAGCCTCAGGTCCAAAGACCAACCCGTCTGAGGCATCGCCGATCAGCCAGTCGTTGCGGGCAATTTCGGCCTCTAGTTGGCCAGCGCCCCAGCCGGAATAGCCAAAGGCCAGGATCGCCTGTAAGGGCCCGCGCCCGTGGCCCAACGCTTCCAGCACATCCAGCGTGGTTGTCATGCCATAACCTGACCCAACCGCCATAGTGGCACTGCCGCCGTGGTAATCGGTGGAATGCAGCACAAATCCCCGGCCCCTTTCGACCGGGCCGCCGATCAACATGTGAATATCGCGGGCCTGATCGCCGCGCGGAATTTTCAACTGCGCCAAAAGGTCGCGAAAGCGCAACTCTGGCACGGGCTGGTTCAAGATCAGCCCCATGGCCCCACTGGCCGAATGCGCGCAGATAAGGATTACCGCGCGTTCAAAGCGCGGATCGCCCATATCGGGCATGGCGATGATCAGTTGGCCGGTTAGATTCATCGGTTCCCCTTAGCATAGCATGAGACGAAGAGGCACCATGCTCCACCCGCAATCACACGCTGTCGCTGCAAAGTGATCTGGACGGGCTTTCTAAGCGGCAAACACCGGATTAAAGTGTTATCATGATGCGCTATGTCCTGCTCTCTCTCTGCCTTGCCAGCCCTGCCTTGTCGCAAAGTCAGGATGACATTGTGCATGCGGGCTTTTTGTCAGGGTGGCAAATGCCCAATGGCCATCACATGGCAGCGCTTGATCTGCAACTTGCGCCCGATTGGAAGACCTATTGGCGCGCACCGGGTGAAGCAGGCTTTCCCCCCGTGTTTGATTGGACGGGTTCCATCAACCTGAAAAGTGTGCAGTTTCATTGGCCTAGCCCGCAAGTCATTGCCTTGAACGGGATGAAAAGCATTGGCTATCTGCACGAACTGGTCCTTCCGGTCGAGGTGGTGGCGCAAGATCCAACCCAGCCCGTGACGCTGGCTTTGCAGATGGATCTGGGCATTTGCCACGACATCTGCGTGCCCGCCCACCTGACCTTTGCTGCTGTGTTACAGGGCGGCGGGGCCAAAGACAGCCGGATCGCGGCGGCCTTGGCGGATATGCCCCGTCAAGCGCATGGCGCGACCTGTGTCGTGGCGCCGATTGCCGATGGCTTGCACCTGCAGGCGGACCTGACCCTTCCGCCGCTTGGCCCCGAAGAAACAGTCGTCTTTGAAACCGATGACCGTGCGGTTTGGGTGGCCGAGGCGACAGTGGCGCGGCAGGGCGGCGTGTTGTCAGCTGCCACCGATCTTGTGCCACCGTCAGGCGCGCCATTTTCGTTGAACCGTTCGGCCGTAACCGTCACGGTTTTGGCGCAGGGCCAAGCGGTCGAATTCCGCGGCTGCCCCGCGCCCTAACGTTCCCTGCGCGCGATTCGGATCAAGGTCCGCTCCATCACGGCCATCGCCGGCGCGCGCGAGGTTGATCGCAGCGTCATGTCGGTTTCTACCAACAAAGACAGGGCCTTTTCAATCTGTCGCGTCGTCCAACTGCCTGCTTGTTTCATCATCCGATCCCGCCTTTTGAAAAAGCCGCGCGCCTTTGCAAAGCCTGAAGCGGGGCCCTCGGGATCGGTCGCCATAATATGCAGGGTGGTAAAGTGCCGCAGTCCCGCGATACACAGCGTCACAGGCAAAACGCCTTGGCCTTCCAAGCGGCGCAGGGTGGGGCCGATAGAACCCATCTGCAACTCGGCCACCGCGTCCAACAACTCTTCCGCTTCGGTTTCCATCGTGGCGGGCGCAAGAGCCACTATTTCGGCAGGTGTCAGGGGCAGTGGGTCTTGAAACTTGTAAAGGGCGATCTTTTCCAAGGTTTGGCGAAAATCGCCCGGATCAAGGGCACGCGATAGGGTCAACAGCTCTGTCATGGCATCGCTGGGCACTTGGGACAGGCCTGCGCTTTTTAACTCGGCTTCGATTTCTTCACGGGTGGGCGGGTCGTCGTATAGGCCAATGCACATGACAGCAAAGTGCTTTTCGGCCAGCGTTTTCAGAGTGGATTTGCCCGTCAGATTGCCCGCCGTGACGACGATATTGGCGTCGCCGGGCCGCCACGCATCAAAACTGGTTTGCAAGGTGGCTGACAGCCCATCGGTGGCGTCTTCCACCACGACCACCCGCGCGCCGGGAAAAAAGCTGCTTGCCTTGATGGCATCCAAAAGGGCCGTGCCATCTTTGCGCAGATCGGCGGCAGGAATGCGCGTTAGGCGCATTTCGCCGTCGGCATTAGGGCCGCCCAAAGCCAGCACAGCCTCGGCCCGTTTAAGGGCCACGCGCATGGCATCCTCACCAAAGATCACCAGCGCCGCCTTGGCCGGATCAGGTTTGGCCAAATAGCGCCGCGCCTCGGCCCCAGCCAGTTTCATGGCGCAAAGCTGGTTGATGCCGCCATAAGTCGCAGCACAAGATCATCGCCCAGCATACGCATCAGGCGCAGATTGGCATCAATCTGCGCTGTTTGCCCTGCCACAGTCGACCCCGTGGCGGAATACGAGGTGAAGGCATCGATATGCCCGCCGGCCATGCGCGTCTGATCCGACAGGCGGGTCAGCGTCCAATCCATCGCGCCTGTGTTGGTATACCGCGTTATCGCGCCAGACGGCGTGATGCCAGCACCTATAGCATCGGTTTTGATCGTATAGGCCAGTTGGTAGACAGCCTTGGTCGGGCGACCAAGGCGTTCTTCAAAATGCTGAACGAAATCAAAGCTGTTCTTGTCGGTCGGATCGACTGCGCGCACCGTGCCCATCAGGGCCCCTGCCGT
>CAXNKP010000074.1:0-8268 GCA_964202815.1 Stagnihabitans sp.
GATTGGGTGGTGGATGGTCGCGTCTGGGCTGACGGGAGAGATGACTTCGGTCGCGTCTTACCGTTTGGCGGTGCATTTGGGCGGGGCGTTTATCATCTTCGGCTTTATTGCCGCTTGGGTCTTTTTGTTGGGGCGGTCGGACACCGATCTGTTGACGGCAAGACGCAGTGGCGAGCGCAAGGTGTATGGCCTGTCGACCGGCGTGATGCATTTGCTGTTCGTGCAGATCATTTTGGGGGCATTGGTTGCGGGGATTGACGCGGGGCGGAACTATCCGACTTGGCCGGATATGAACGGGGCTTTCTTTCCGGCCGATGCCTTTGACGGGCCCGCCGTGCCACTTTGGGCCAATGCGGGGGTGGTGCAGTTTGTGCACCGATTGGTGGGGTATGTGCTTTTTGCCTTTGCCATCGTGGCATGGAACCGGGGGCGCCAATCGGCCTATCAGGCCACACGCCAAGCCTTTCACATGATGATGGCGATGATGCTGGTGCAGGTGGCTTTGGGGATATTCACCGCCCTTTCCGCCGCGCAGTTGCATACGGCGATCACGCACCAGATTGGCGCGGTGATTTTGTGGGTCTTGGTCATTCGGGCGCGGCATCTGTCGGCCCATCCGATCCAGGGTTCGATCCGGAAGGGAACGGCATGACGAACAACCACGCTTACGCGGAGCTGATGGCCTTTCAACGCCAGACCGAGGCTTTGTCTTTGGTGGCCGAACGCTTGGGCTGGGATCAGGAAACCATGATGCCCAGCGGGTCAGCCGAGCAGCGCGGCGAAGAAATGGCCGCGATGGAGGGCATTTTGCACGACCGCCGCACCGATCCGCGCATGCTGGATTTGCTGGATGCGTCAGATCCGCAAGACGCCGCAGGCCGTGCCCAGCTGCGCCTGATCCGCCGCAGCTTTCAGCGCGCCACCAAAGTGCCCGCCGATCTGGCGCAGAAACTGGCGCAGGTGACCTCGGTCGCGCAAGGGATCTGGGCGCAGGCGCGGGCGAACGACAGCGTGGCGGATTTTCTGCCGACCTTGGGCGAGGTGATCGCCCTGCGCCGCGAGGAGGCTGCCTGTCTGGCGCAAGGCGGCGATCTGTATGACGCCTTGCTGGACGATTACGAACCCGGTGCCACGGCGCAGACCATCGGCGCGATGTTTGACCGGATGCGGCCAAGATTGGTGGCGCTGCGCGAGGCTGTCTTGGGCAAAACACCGCCCGCGGCCTTGGTGGGCCACTGTGCCGAGGCCGCACAGTTGCGCCTGTCGCGCGATCTGGCCAGCGCCTTTGGCTATGACTTTACGCGGGGGCGGATTGATCTGGCGGTGCACCCGTTTTCCAGCGGGTCGGCGTCTGACAGCCGCATCACCACGCGGGTGGTGCAAAGTGATCCGTTCAACTGCATCTATTCCACCATCCACGAGGTGGGCCATTCCAGCTATGAGTTGAACATCGACCCCGATTACAAGCTGACCCCCTTGGGGCGCGGGGTGTCGATGGGGGTGCATGAAAGCCAAAGCCGAATCTATGAAAACCAGATCGGGCGCGGGCGGGGCTTTACGACGTACCTGTACGGCGAGATGAAAAGCCGGTTCGACTTTGATCTGCCCAGCCCAGAGGCGTTTTATGCCGCCGTCAACCGCGTGCAACCGGGTTTTATCCGCACCGAGGCCGACGAGGTGCATTACAACCTGCACATCATGATGCGCTTTGATCTGGAACGCGCCTTAATGCAGGGCGATCTGGCGGTGGGCGATTTGGAAGCCGCGTGGAACGCGCGGTTCTTGAAGGACTTTGGGGTGCGGGTGGACCGCTCCTCGCAGGGTGTGTTGCAAGATGTGCATTGGTCGGTAGGGCTTTTTGGCTATTTCCCGACCTATACTTTGGGCAATGTCTATGCGGGGTGCCTGTGGCAGGCGATGAACGCCGCCCTGCCCGGGATTGAGGAGCAGTTGGCGCAGGGCAATACAGCGGCAGCGGTGGCTTGGCTGCGCCAGAATTTGCAGCGCCATGGGGGATTGAACTCTCCGCGTGAGACGATTGCGCTGGCTTGCGGGTTTGAACCAACCGAGGGGCCGCTGCTGGATTATCTAGAAGCCAAATTTGGGGCCCTGTACGGGCTGTGACGGCGAAAGAAAGCCTTGCGGTTTGGGCCTTGGCGCTTGGCCTGTTCTTGATCTATGCGGGGGTCTATTACGCCTTTCCCGCGCTGTTGCCTGACCTTTTGGCCGAAACTGGGTGGAGCAAGGCTGACTTGGCCCTTGGGCCTACCTTGTCGTATCTTGTGATGGCGGCTTTAACGCCGCTGACGGGGCGGGTGATTGATCGGGGCCATGGCGGGGTCTTGGTGGTGGTCATGCCGGTCTTGGCGGCGGTGGGGATTGCGGCGCTCGCCTTTGTGCAGACGCGCGCGCAATGGTGGGCGGTTTGGGCGGTTCTGGGGGTGGCGCAATCAGGCTGCCTTTATGAAAGCGTCTTTGCACTGCTGACGCGGCGCATGGCAGAGCATGCCCGCATTGCCATCACGCGGATCACGTTGGTGGCGGGGCTGTCCAGCACGATGACCTTTCCTTTGGGCCATTGGCTGGGCCATGCCTATGGTGGGCGCGTGGCCTATCTGGGCTTTGCGGCCTTGGCTTTGCTGGGGACTGTGCCACTTAACATCTGGGCCGTGCGTCTGCTGCGTGGGCCAGAGGTGTCTCGCAACGCAGAAGATAATCGAGGGGCGCTGCGCGCCGCCTTGCATCGACCCGCTTTTTGGGGGATCGCGGCCATCTTTGCGCTGATCTGGCTAAGCCATGGGATGCTTTTGACCTATATCCTGCCGCTGTTTCAAGAGCGGGGCATGTCGCGCGAGTGGGCGGCGGTGGCGGCCGCGTGCTTTGGGCCAGCGCAATTGGCGGGGCGGTTGATCTTGGCCTTCGGCGGGGCGCGGGTGGAAAACCGGATGGCCACGCGGGTGTCTTTGGCCATGGTGCTGCTGGCGGCTTGTCTGTTGTGGTATGCCGGTGCAGCGCCAGTTTTGGTCTTTGTGGTGGTGATTGTGCAGGGCGCGGGGGTTGGGCTGATGTCGATCATGCGCCCGATGCTGATTATGGATGTGCTGGGGCGGCGCGGTTTTGGGGCAATTTCGGGGGCTTCGGCCGTGTCACCCATTGTGGCCACGGCAGCGGCCCCCGTGTTGGGGGCCTATCTGCTGGATCACTTCGGGGCTGGCGCGATTTATGCCTGTTTGATCGGATTTTCCGGCCTGTCACTGGCCTTGGCCATTGTGCTGACCCGCAAGCCGGCGTTGGCGGGCTAGGTCCAGTTGGGGGCGCGCTTTTCCAAAAAGGCGCTGATGCCTTCGCTGGTGGCGGTATTGAGCAGGTTATCCACCATCGCTGCCCCTGCGGCGGCATAGGCTTGATCTAGCGGCAAGCCGGTTTGGGCGGCGAAGGCGGCTTTGCCGATGCTTAGCGCTGCAGGCAGTTTTTGCGCCAAGCTTTGTGCAAGGGCCATTGTTTCGCTTGAAAGCCCTTCAGCCGAGGTGACGCGGTTGGCAAGGCCCAAGGATTGGGCGCGGGTGGCAGTTAGGAATTCACCTGTCGCGGCCAGCTCAAAGGCGGCAGATTGCGGGATTTTGCGCGACAGGGCCACGATGGGGGTCGAGCAAAAGAGGCCGATGTTCACCCCGTTCACCCCAAAGCGCGCCTGATCGCTGGCTACAACCATGTCGCATGTGGCGGCCAATTGGCAACCTGCGGCGGTGGCTATGCCCTGCACCTCGGCGATCACCGGTTTTGGCAGGGCTGCTATTTGTTGCATCACGCGGGCGCATCGGTCGAAAAGCGCTTGAAAGGCCGCAGCCCCTGCATCGGGTGCTTGGCGGGCCGCTTGAATTTCCTTTAAGTCATGACCGGCGCAAAAAGCTTTGCCAGCCGCCCGTATAACAACCACCCGCACGGTGGGATCAACGGCAAGGTCGTGAAAAGTGCTGGCCAAGGCGTGCAACATAGGGGTGGACAAAGCGTTCAGCTTTGCCGGATCGTTCAAAACCAATACCGCCACGGCACCGATATCGACGCGCAAAACCAGGTCCTGTGACCCATGGGACAAGTCTTGCCCTGTCATGCTTTGTTCAATGTGAAGGTGCCATCAATCAAGGCGCCGCTTTCGATGGACAGGGTCGTATAGCGCACATCGGCCTGCACATCTGACGATGATCGCACCAACAGCCCCTGCGTCGCAAGCGTGCCGTCAAACTTCCCAAGAAGGTCAACGTTTTCGGCGAAGATACTGCCTTTCACCCGTCCTTCAACCCCGACAATCAGAGTTTTCGATGTAACCTTGCCCTCAATTCGGCCCAAAATCTCGATCGTACTGGTGCACGAGATTTCGCCTTTGATGTGCAGATCCGGTGCCAGCACCGATTTGGCCCGACTGCTGGCGGCGGGTGCCGCGCCAAGCGGGGGCAATTGGTCATTTGTTTTGCTAAACATCGGCAACGCTCCTGAAAACCTGAAACAGATTAGGCCGCAAGCCTGTCATGGGGTCAAGAGGTCGTTGAAAGCCAGCGCCGTTTCGCGCCAGATCGTGTCGCGCATTGGATTGCAACGGGCCTGCGTGGCTGGTTGACTGTGTTCAAACAACGCTAAGGAGGCGCAAAATGGCTGGTGACCCGTTCTTTCAACCCGTGTCCGGCATGGACTTGCCGCGATTCGCGGGCGTGCCCACCTTTATGCGCTTGCCGCTGGTGGATTTTGACCATCCGCGCTTTGCGGATGTGCAAATTGGGCTGGTGGGCGCGCCTTGGGATGGCGGCACCACCAACCGGCCCGGCCCGCGCCACGGGCCGCGACAATTGCGCGACCTTTCGACGATGATCCGCGCCAAGAACGGGTCAACCTGGGTTGCGCCGTTTGAACTGGTTAACTGTGCAGATGTGGGAGATGTTGCCCCAAACCCGGCTGACCTGATGGATTCGCTGGCGCGGATGGAGGCGTTTTACACGCGGCTGAAAGTGGCAGGCGTGCGGCCCTTGACGGGGGGCGGCGACCATTTGTGCACCCTGCCCATCTTGCGCGCCTTGGCCAAGGATCGCCCGCTGGGCCTGATCCAGTTCGACAGCCACACCGACTTGAACGACATCTATTTTGGCACCGGCAAATACACCCACGGCACGCCGTTCCGTCGCGCGATGGAAGAGGGGCTGATTGACCCCAAGCGCTATGTGCTGATCGGGATTCGTGGATCGGCTTATGGGCGCGAGGATTGGGACTTTGCCGCCGACAACGGCATTCGCATCATCGGTCTCGAAGAATTTCACCGCCGCGGCGTGGAAGATGTCATGACCGAGGCCCGCGCGATTGTGGGCGATGGGGAAACCTATGTGACCTATGATATCGACTTTGTCGACCCGACCTTTGCGCCAGGGACGGGCACGCCGGAAGTGGGCGGGCCCAATTCGTGGCAGGCTTTGCAAGTGGCGCGCGCGCTGCGGGGGTTAAACATTGTGGGGGCAGATCTGGTGGAGGTGTCGCCGCCGTTCGACCAGACGGGTGGGACGGCTTGGCTGGGGATCAGCCTGATGTTTGAAATGCTGTGTGTGATGGCAGAACGCATGGCGCGTTAGGGCCTGCGGCCGGCGAAGGCCGGGGGGCGCTGCCCCCCTGGACCCCCCCGGGATATTTGAGCACATATGAAAGGAGATCTGCGGTGCAAGCAGAGATGATCGTGATAGGGGCCAAGGTGTTGACCATGGATCCCGCGCGGCCAAGGGCCGAGGCGGTGGCGCTGGCTGGGGGCAAGATTTTGGCCGTGGGGTCTGCGGCCGAGGTTTTGGCCTTGCGCGGGCCTGACACGCGACTGATCGAGGCGGGCGGGCGCACGCTTTTGCCGGGGTTTGTTGAAAGCCACATGCATTTGTTTGGTGGGGCCGAGTTGCAGCATTTGCAATTGACGGGCCTGCACGGGCATGACGCCTTGCGCGCCGCCTTTACCACCTATGCCCAAGGGCGCGAGGGCATGTTGATGGCCGAGGGGGCGGACTACAGCCTGCTGCCGGGCGGAATCTCGCGTCATGATCTGGATGCGATCTATGCCGACCGCCCGATCGCCATTCGCGCCATGGACCATCACACGGTCTGGGCAAATACCAAGGCTTTGGAGGCGACCGGTTTGCTGCATGGGGCCGAGATGCCCATTGGCCATGAAGTTGTCATGGGTGCCGACGGTTTGGCCACCGGCGAGTTGCGCGAGTTTGAAGCGTTTGATCCGATCTTGGCGCTGGCGGGGGTTGCCCGGCTTTACGTTGCGATTTCGAAGGGGGCCGAGCCGTCGCCTTGGCCTT
Source organism: Stagnihabitans sp. (assembly GCA_964202815.1). Taxonomy (GTDB): domain Bacteria; phylum Pseudomonadota; class Alphaproteobacteria; order Rhodobacterales; family Rhodobacteraceae; genus Stagnihabitans. Next base: position 6,330 of record CAXNKP010000074.1, read on the forward strand.
CGGATGCCGAACGGGCGGTGGATAAGGATCAGATCGCGCGGGGCTTGGCCCATTGTGCGCGGCAAGGTTGCACGACCTTGGTCAGCATGGATGGCAACCGCTACACACTTGTTTTGTTGCGTGAGAGGCAAGAAGAGGGGCGCTTGACACAGCGGGTCAAAGTGCCCTTCCACATGAAGCCGGAGTTCCCTTTGCAGGAACTGGACCGCGCCGATGCTATGGCAGCCGAGTTTAACGACGAGTGGATCAGCTCTGGCTTTGTGAAGATGTTCATGGACGGCGTCGTGGATAGCCGCACGGCCTTTATGCTGGGCGACTATCCCGGTGTGCCGGGGCATCGCAGCCTACCCTTGTTTGACCCCGCTTATTTCGACCAAGTCTGTACCGAGATTGATCGGCGCGGGTTACAAATCGCTGTTCATGCTATTGGCGACGGCGCGGTGCGCCAAACCATCAACGGCTATGAAGCGGCCGCCAAGGCTAATGGCTTGCATGATATGCGCCACCGGATCGAGCATATCGAGTTGATCGACCGTGCCGATATTGCGCGCCTAGCGGCGCTGGGCATCACGGCCAGCCTTCAACCGGCCCATCCACCGGGTGCCATGGACTTCCCGATTGCGGCGATGGAAACGGTTATTGCGCCTGCGCGTTGGAAAGACGCCTACCTTTGCCGTGATCTGGCCGAGGCGGGGGCGCGCGTCGCCTTTGCGTCTGATTGGCCGGTGGCGGATGTTTCGGTGCTGCGGGGATTGCAGGCGAATTTGACGAGGCCCGCCTATCACGGGGGCTGGGTGCAAGGGCTGGATCTGATGGCTGCCTTGCAGGCCTACACGTCCGGAGGGGCCTTGGCCGCGCATATGGACATGCTTACGGGCACATTGCGAACGGGAATGGCCGCCGATCTGGTGCTGATCGACGGAGATCTTGAAGCAATCTCTTCCGACCAAATCGGCCAGGTGGGAATCGCTTTAACGGTGGTGGGCGGCAGAATCACTCACCAAGCCCATGGATTCGTTTGAGTTATCCACAAAATAGGACTTGCGGCTGCCGCCGATAGGGGGATGCCGTAGGCAATGAGGCGAGTCTTTCATGCCGCAAACCCTAAAAAACCCAAGTTTTACGGGGTTTGACAAGAAATCGTCACACAGAGTCTTTTTTCCTCTTGCGGGTATATGTGAGTTTGCCTAGATACGGCCTCACCGAAACGACGACGACGCTTGAAGGTGTTGGATGCGGGGAGGTAGCGGCGGCGGGGGGCGAAGGTTCTCTGGTGTTGTTGGAAATTCTGGAGGTACGGCGGTTCGGGAAACGCTAGGAGACTGGCGCCCTGAGATGTTTTGTTCTCATGCTCTTTGAAATGTAGATGACTGAAGGGATATGCGGGCGGTTTGGACGCAACGGCGTTTAATCGCAGCATATCGGCCTTGTAGGGAATTTGGCGTAAGCTGGAGGACCGATGATCAAGGTGAAAGCTTCACGGTTTGTGGGTTCTTGTTACTTTTTGTAACACGAGCACATGAATTGTTAAGACCTATTTTCGTTCCGAGAATAGGCAGATGTGCGAAGGTTCGACGTCAAGGAAGAGCTGTACAGCTTTTCAACTTGAGAGTTTGATCCTGGCTCAGAATGAACGCTGGCGGCAGGCCTAACACATGCAAGTCGAGCGAGGTAGCAATACCTAGCGGCGGACGGGTGAGTAACGCGTGGGAACGTACCCTTTGCTTCGGAATAGCCCCTGGAAACGGGGAGTAATACCGGATGTGCCCTACGGGGGAAAGATTTATCGGCAAAGGATCGGCCCGCGTTGGATTAGGTAGTTGGTGGGGTAATGGCCTACCAAGCCGACGATCCATAGCTGGTTTGAGAGGATGATCAGCCACACTGGGACTGAGACACGGCCCAGACTCCTACGGGAGGCAGCAGTGGGGAATCTTAG
>CAXNKP010000075.1:0-8240 GCA_964202815.1 Stagnihabitans sp.
TGTTTTGTTGTTTGTGGTGCCCCTGCTGCACGAGGCGCATTTCTTCTTTGCCCACCGTCTGGTCCATGTGCCGTTTTTGTATCGGCATTTCCATGCGCTGCACCACAAGAACGTCAATCCAGCACCGTGGTCGGGCCTTGCGATGCATCCTGTGGAGCATCTGATCTATTTCAGCAGCATCGTGATGGTCGCGGCGATTTACTCGCATCCGATCCATATGATGTCGGTGGCCATCCGCACTGGGCTTGGGCCAGCCATTGGGCATACCGGGTTTGACAAGGTCGATCTGGGCGGCGACCGCAGTGTCGATGCGGGGGTGCGCGCGCATTACCTGCATCACAAACTGTTTGAGGTGAATTATTCTGACGGCTCCGTACCACTCGACAAGTGGTTCGGCAGTTTCCACGACGGCACGCCTGCATCTGATGACCGCCTGCGAGAGCGCCTGAAAAAGCGTGCGGCCAAGCGCAGAGCCTAAGTTGAGCCACCAAACGTGGCGGGAATGAAGCAAAATCCGCTTGATGTCACAGCAAGGCACAAGCGCAGTTGGAGGGACACGCCATGGCCATGGCCGAGTTGAACACCAAGAACCGCACCTACAGCCTTGACGGGCCCAGCACCCGCGAGGCGATTGACAAGGGCCTGGCATCTGCAGAGTGGTACCATTCCAACGTCCCCCGCGATGTCATGAAGCAGCTTATGGCCAGATCGGATGGCCCTGCCCTGATCAACACGGCGATCTGGATTGGGTCGCTGATCGCGTCGGCCGGTCTGGTGATTTTATTCTGGGGCAGTTGGGTCTGCGTGCCCTTCGTGCTGATCTACGGCGTGCTGTGCGGATCAGCCTGCGATGCGCGCTGGCATGAATGCGGCCATGGGACGGCCTTCAAAACACCTTGGATGAACACAGTTGTCTACGAAATTGCCAGCGCGATGGAGCTGCGCAATTCGGTTGTCTGGCGGTGGAGCCATGCCCGCCACCACACCGACACCTATATCGTCGGCCGCGACGCCGAGATCGCAGTGATGCGCCCGCCAGACTTGCTCAACTTCTTTTTCAGCTTCATCGGTGGCCTTGATCCGTTGAGACAGTTCAAGGTTCTGCTCCTGAACGCCGTGGGCAAGTTCAGCGTGGACGAGCGCAGTTTCTTCCCCGCGTCAGAGGCGCGCAAGGCCATCTTCGTGGCACGCCTTTACGTCGCCATTCACGTGGCGGCCATCGCCTTGGCGCTATATCTGCAGTCTTGGCTTCCGGTGGTGCTGATCAATCTGCCGCGGTTTTACGGGGTTTGGCATGTCACCTTGACCGGGCATTTGCAGCATCTGGGCCTTGCAGACAATGTGCTGGATCACCGCTTGAACACGCGCACAGTCTACATGAACCCGATCAGCAATTTTCTCAACATGAACATGAATTACCACGTCGAACACCACATGTTCCCGATGGTTCCCTTTCACGCCCTGCCCAAACTGCACGAAGTGATCAAACCCGACCTGCCCGCCGCCAATACCTCGATCTTTCAGGCCTACCGCGAAGTTTGGCCGGTGCTTTTGAAACAGTTGCGCTATGAGAACGCCTTCCTGAAGCGCAAATTGCCCGCAACCGCACAACCCTACCGCGCAGAGTTTCATGATGTAACAATGTGACGGTGTGAGCGGGGCCAGATGATGCGCATCGGTTGGCCTCAGCCCGGATAAACCCGATTGCGCATCTGATCTGTGCTACTTTGGGCAGCACGGCCAAGGCTGCGACTGGCCCGGTTGCAGCCTGAAAAGCATCTTGTCCCAAGACAGGGGCAAGCAGCAGGGTGTCGCCAAAGACAGGGCCTAAGGCCAAGACGCCAACGGCGTTTATCCCGGCGGGATCGGGTTTGCAGGCGGCAGCGTGCTTGCACGGATCGCGTTGCGCGTGATCGTATAGGTGGCCGAGGCCATGACCAGAACGCCGCCGATCACGGTGGCAGCGGTTGGCACTTCGCCATAAATAGCCCAGCCGATGGCCGCCATCATGACCAACCGCAGATACCCCAGCGGAGCCACGGCAGACGCACGGCCAATGCGGATGGCTGCGGTGAAAAGCCAGTTTCCGGCCGTAAAGATCACCCCCATCAGCACGAGCAGCATCGCCTCGTGCAAGGTGGGCGTCACCCAAACCAAGGCCGCCACCGGGGCAGATAGCAAGGCCACCACCAGACCCTGCCAGAACAGAACGGTAATCGTGGTATCATGGGCAGAGCCCCTTCTCAGGGCGATCATGCTGGCCGCGCTGCAAACCGACCCTGCCAAGGCCAGCAGCGCAAAGACATCAAAACCCGTACCAAACGGGCGGACCATCACGGCCACCCCCACAAAACCGACTGCAGCCGCCAGCCAGCGCCGCCAGCCGATCGGTTCGCGCAGCACGGTTGCGGCAAAAGCGGTGGCAATCAACACCTCGGCCATGCTGATCGCTGTGGCATCGGCAAAGGGGATATGGATAATCGACGTCAGCCCGCAAAACATCGCGCCAACCGCCAAAAACCCGCGCGTCAGATGAAGGCTAAGCCCGGTCGGATGCAAAATGACGTGGCGTGCGGCCCAATATTGCGGCGCCATCAAAACAAGCGCCATGACCTGGCGAATAAAGATGACCTGCGGCACAGAGATGTGCCCGCTGATCATCCGCATGAAAACCGACATAGCGCTGAACACCGTAAAAGCGGCGATCATCAGGATCGAGGCATAAAGGTCAGCCGTCATCCCGGCAAAAGGTGTCCGAAATCTCGCGAATATCACGAAGAGCGCTCCCACTTGGTGTCAGGTCGCCCGGAAAAAAGGTACGCTTGACGATTTGATTAGGTATGGCCGAGGCTTGTAATAGCTGTATGGCAGAGTGGATTGCCCGGGTACCCTATGAGGCTTGAATGGCAAGTTCCATCCTGAACTGTGCGAGGTTAATACAAGCAGATTGATGCTGGATGGTCGACTTGGGCTTTGCCCCCGGACCCGATCCTGAACCGCCGCGATGTGACCAAGGGCCAGTGAGTCCGTGACACTTCGCCATAGCCCCTCTTTGATCTGGGTGATGTCATTTTCTTCACCCTCTTCCGATGGGATGTTTCCCATAGGCTGCAGCAGGCGTAGGCTGAGTGATCTAACCCACCTTTGCGGCAGTTGGGACCATCCCCTAGACCTTCCCGCTGCCCCCGTGTAAAGCCCCACCATACGCATCAATCCTGCTGAACCTTTGGGGCTGCACCATGATCCTGTACGGACTTTCAACCTGCGAAACGACCAAAAAGGCGCTTAAGGCTCTGCAGCGGGCGGGCAAGGATGTGGTGTTTCGCGATGTGCGCGCCCAGCCCCTCAGCCGTGCCGAGATTGACACGATCATCGCGCAATTCGGCGATAGGGCCGTGAACAAGCAATCCACGACCTATCGGGGGTTTTCAGAATTCCTGCGCGAAAGCGAAGCCGATGCGCAAATAGCCGCCCAACCCACCGTGATGAAGCGGCCCATCGTTCAAGACGGGGCCACTTGGTATCTGGGCTGGGACGAGTCGATCGAGGCGACGCTGACCGCTTAAAGCAGCCGCAGATCGCCGGCAGATTCTTTGCCGTCACGGCCAGACTGCAACTCGAACCCGATCTTCTGGTTTTCGTTCAGCCCTTTCAAACCGGCGCGCTCCACCGCCGAAACATGCACAAACACGTCCTTGCCGCCATTGTCAGGCGCAATGAACCCATAGCCTTTGGTGCCGTTAAACCACTTCACGGTGCCTGTCGGCATGCCGCTTCTCCAGGCTTTACCCACCCGACGCGATATTGCTTCGGGCTGTGCGGCCATAGTTTTCGAGACCTTGACGAGGCAAGCGGTCAGAAATTGGTCGTCACTGTGCTCGATGATGCCAAAGACGCAGCGAAAATCAAGCCTTTCCGGCACGAATACGACGTTTTGTCGCACTCAACAGACAGATCCGCTATTTATGGGTGCGCCTGCGCATCACGCCGCAGGCGGTAAGGCCTCAAATCCAAGGGTTGAAATGGCGTCGCTCAGCGTCATCATGTCATTGACCTGATCGCCCAAGCGGCGGATCGAAACGCTGCGGTCCGCCACTTCTTTCATGCCCACGGCGAGCAGGACCGGCACCTTGCCCAGCGAATGTTCGCGCACTTTGTAGTTGATCTTTTCGTTGCGCGTATCAGCCTCGGCCCGCACGCCGGCCTTTTTCAGGGCGTTCACCACCTCATGTACATAGGCGTCGGCATCCGACACAATCGCCGCCACCACCACCTGCCGTGGGGCCAGCCAGAAGGGCAGTTTGCCGGCGTAGTTTTCGATCAAGATGCCGATAAACCGTTCAAAAGACCCAAGAATTGCGCGGTGCAGCATGACGGGATGATGCTTTGCGCCATCTTCGCCCACATATTCCGCCCCAAGCCGGACGGGCAGGTTAAAGTCGCATTGCAAGGTGCCGCACTGCCATTCGCGGCCAATCGCGTCGGTTAGTTTGAAATCCAGCTTCGGCCCGTAAAACGCTCCGTCGCCGGGGTTGATCTGATAGGGCAGGCCCAGATGTTCGATGGCGCCCTTCAGCGCCTTTTCGGCCTTATCCCACACCTCATCAGACCCCACGCGCACTTCGGGGCGGGTGGACAGTTTGATGTCAAACTTGGCAAAACCCAAGTCGCGGTACACACCCGACAGCAGCGCAATAAAGCCCGCGCATTCGGATTCAATTTGGTCTTCGGTGCAGAAAATATGCGCATCGTCTTGGGTAAAGCCGCGCACCCGCATCAAGCCGTGCATCGATCCGGATGATTCGTAGCGGTGGCACGAGCCGAATTCCGCCAGCCGCAGCGGCAAGTCGCGGTAGGATTTGATGCCTTGGTTATAGACCTGCACATGGCAGGGGCAGTTCATTGGCTTTAATGCGTTGATGCGCTTTTCCTTGCCGCCATCCTCGTCAACCTCGACGATGAACATATTCTCGCGGTAAGCCTCCCAATGGCCCGATTTTTCCCAAAGCACGCGGTCCACCACTTGGGGCGTTTTGATTTCCTTATAGCCCGCCGACCGCAGACGGCCGCGCATGAAATCTTCAAGGTTGCGGTAAATCTGCCAGCCGTTGGGGTGCCAAAAGACCATACCGGGCGCTTCTTCTTGCAGGTGGAACAGTTCCATCTCGCGGCCAAGCTTGCGGTGGTCGCGTTTCGCGGCCTCTTCCAGCATGGTTTGATGGGCTTTAAGGTCGTCGCGGTTCTTGAAGGCCAGCCCATAGATGCGCTGCAGCATGGGGCGGGTGGAATCGCCCAGCCAATAGGCTCCTGCGACATGGGTAAGCTTAAAGGCATCAGCGGGCACTTGGCCCGTGTGCTGCAAATGCGGGCCACGGCACAGGTCTTGCCATGCGCCGTGCCAATACATCCGCAGGTCCTCGCCTTCGGGAATGCGGTGGATCAGTTCAACCTTAAAGGGTTCGCCGCGTTCTTCGTAATAGGCGATGGCACGGGCGCGGTCCCAGGTTTCGGTGCGCACCGGGTCGCGGGCGTTGATGATTTGTTTCATCTTCGCCTCAATCGTGCCTAGGTCTTCGGGCGAGAAGGGCTCTTTGCGGTCAAAGTCATAGAACCAGCCGTAGTCGCGCACAGGGCCGATGGTCACTTTGACATCGGGCCAGATTTCCTGCACGGCGCGGGCCATGATATGGGCCAGATCGTGGCGGATCAATTCCAGCGCTTGCGCGTCATCGGCTAGGGTGTGGATGGCAATCGTGGCATCGGCCATAATGGGCCATTGCAAATCGTAATGCGCGCCGTTGACCGTGGCCGAGATGGCCTTTTTGGCCAAGCCGGGGGCGATAGAGGCCGCCACTTCGCCCGCCGTCACACCTGCGGTGTAGTCGCGGCGTGCGCCATCGGGGAATGTCAGGGAAATCTGTGACGCGTGGGACATGGCCCTCTCCTCGTCGTTTTGGCGCCTACGAAGCGCCCGGTTGCGGGTATATATCCACGTTCTGACCCCAAGGGCGGCAGTTGTCAATCTGCGCCAAGGGCTTAAGGTGTTCAATTATGCCGCCCATTTGCAGGAAGACCTGATGCCGCCCGTTCAAACCCTGACCACGCCGCAAGGCCGAAATCTCGCCTATCATCAAACCGCTGGGGCGGGGCCGGGGGTCATTTTTCTGGGCGGCTATCGGTCAGACATGGATGGCACCAAGGCCATAGCGCTAGAGGCTTGGGCCAAGGCGCAGGGCCGCGCCCTTTTGCGCTTTGATTACGGTGGGCATGGCCAGTCGGACGGCGATTTTAACGCCTTGGGCATTGCGGATTGGTGTGATGATGCGCGCGCCGCCCTTGGCCTGACCCAAGGCCCGCAGGTATTGGTTGGGTCGTCTATGGGGGGATGGCTGGCGCTATTGCTTGCGCGGGCCTGTCCGGAGCGGATCGCGGGGCTGATCGGCATTGCCGCAGCGCCGGATTTCACCGAAGACAGCCTGTTGCCCAGTTTAACGCCGCCTGAACGGGATCAGATGGCGCGGGTCGGCCTGATCCACCGCCCCTCGGGCTATGCTGACGGGCCTTATGTCTTTACCCAGCGGCTGATTGACCAAGGCCGTGCGAACCTTGTGCTGCGCTCGCCCTTGGTCTTGCCGTTTCCCACGCGCTTTTTGCAAGGCACAGCCGATGAAGATGTGCCCGTGCAGGTGGCGCAGCGGTTGTTTGACCATGCCAGCGGGCCGGATATTCGCCTGACCTTGGTGAAGGGGGCGGATCATCGCTTTTCCACCCCAGCTTGTTTGGCATTGATAGAGGCCAGTTTGGCTGAGATCCTGCCTTAAACCGACTTCGGCCGCCGAAGGGGGGTTACAACCGCGTCACTCGCCAAATCGGCGTGCTTGTCGATAAAGCCCAAAACCAGCGGGCGGATGTTCAACCGCCAGCTTTTGCCCGCAAAGATGCCGTAATGGCCAGCACCGGGTTCTAGGTGCTGGGTTTTTTTATCTTCCGGCAGGCCGGGCAGCATCGACAGGGCCGCGACGCATTGGCCGGGGCCAGAGATATCGTCTTTCTCGCCCTCAACCGTCATCACCGCCACGCGCTTGATCGCGGCCAGATCGACCGGCTTTCCCGCCACCACAAAGGCGTTGCGCGCAATTTCGCGGTTCTTGAAAATCCGCTGGACCGTCGACAGGTAGAATTCTGCCGACATATCCATCACGGCGAGATATTCGTCATAAAAGCGGTTGTGGGCATCGTGATCAGAGGCTTCGCCGCGCATCACGCGCATCATCTGCTCGCCGAAGGCTTTGGAATGGCGCTCGGCGTTCATCGACATAAAGCCTGCCAGTTGCAAAAGCCCCGGATAGACCAAACGGCCAGCACCTTTGTACTTAAAGCCCACGCGCTGGATGGCCGATTGTTCCAACTGCCCCATGGTCACACGGCGGCCAAAGTCGGTCACATCGGTGGCGGCGGCGTCAGGGTCAATCGGCCCGCCGATCAGGGTTAGGGTGCGGGGCTGGGCGTCTGGGTCTTCTGCGGCAAGGTAGGCGGTGGCGGCAAGCGCCAAGGGGGCAGGCTGGCAGACGGCGATCACATGGGTGTCAGGGCCCAGATGACGCATGAATTCCACCAGATACAGGGTGTAATCCTCGATGTCGAATTTGCCGGAACTGACCGGAATGTCGCGGGCATTGTGCCAATCGGTCACATAAACCTCGGCATCGGGCAGCAAGCTTGACACGGTTGAACGCAGCAACGTTGCATAATGCCCCGACATCGGCGCAATCAGCAGCACCTTGCGCGCCATAGGATCACGCCGACGCACGGCGAAATGGATCAGGTTGCCGAAGGGCTTTTCCACCACCGTCGTCACATCGACCAGATGGTCTTGCCCCGTGGGGCCCACGATAGAACGAATGCCCCAGTCGGGCTTTACACTCATCCGGCCAAAGCTGCGCTCAGCCACCTCGCCCCAAGCGGCTGTCATGGCGATCATCGGGTTCATCGACAAGGCAAAGGCCGGATAGCTGGCCATGGCCCGCGCCGAGGCGCCCGCCCATTCGCTGGTGTTGCGAAGGCTTTCCATCCAGTCATAGGTGGCCATATACTTCATGAGGTGTCCTTGCTGGATGTTCTGGTCAAAGTCGTCTGCCGCTCCTTTGCCGTCTGGCGATTGGCGCGGTTCGTCGTTATGCTGCACAGCGGCGAGAATAGGGGCGAAAGTTGACCATGACAACCGAGGACAGTGACGCGCA